>DMAZ01000041.1 GCA_003446335.1 Lachnospiraceae bacterium
GCAATATTTCATCGAACCCTTCCCGCTTCGGACCTCCGTTCTTCAGAGAAATACGGTAGTCATGAGCGGTCTTTTCAAATGCCGCCCTCATACTCATGCCCGCATTCAGCAAAAGTACAAGTTTATTTACAAGGTGAGGATAATCATACAGTAATGCTTCCTGTCGCTTTGCTTCCTGAATATCACGATTCTGGATTCGGGAAAACATGAAAAGTGCCGCGAACAGGAGCCCTGCAAAGAGAACAATGAGTCCCTGACCGCTTCCGGCTGAATGCCATACGACATTTTTCCCGTCAATCTTATCCGGAAGGATCAGCTTCTCATCTTCACTGTTATTGGATGAAGATACGGCTTCGTTCACTTTCTCTCTCAACGCTTCATCTCCGGTGAGTTCTTTCGGAAAAATGGTCAGGGGAATGGTTACTTCTTTTTCCAGCTCTCCCCACTCAAGGCTCGCAGTAAGCACTACATCTGTACCTTCTTCAGGGATACCTCTGCAGATCTTCCCGTCCCAGTCAAGAATATCGGGGCGGTCTGTTACCCAGGAGATCACGATCGGCATCTCCTCGTAAGAAGATATAAGCTTCAAATCCTGATTTATGTGTCCGGCTGACTGGCCTTCAAGAATGATCGATTCGATTTTCATAGCAGCCCTGCTCAGGATCGCTTCTTTTTCTGTTTCACTGTAAGAACGCGGAGCGACTTCAATTTCGATCGGCCGCTCCTCCCCGGAAATAGAAAGTTCAAGATTTTGTGTATAGGTCTGGCCATTGTAATCTTCGCGCAGGAGATACCCGTCTTCCGCTGTGCTTCCCAAGTGGCCTGTTACCGTTATGACAGCAGCGGCGATATTTGCCGCAAAGATGACCAGCAGTGCCGTCCGAACACTTCCGTCGTCTATACTGAGCCCGGAAAGGAACCTGATATTGAGCATGTGAGCCGATTTAAGGAAACCTCCGCGGACCGAAAAGAACATAATACTGTAGACGACAGGTATCACTGCATAGATCCATATGTACTTCATAGCATCCCTTTCCCGTGCCGGTCAGACACGTATATCAACTATTTTCCTGCTCCACCAGAGGGCCCCGCTGTAAACGGCAAGACAGGCTGTCATAGCCAACCTCCCGAAGAAGGAGGTATACAGTACGGTAAGAAAATCCGGAGAAGTGAGCTGCATGTAGAGGATAATAAAGGCAGGCATAACACTCATTATCTTCTGCTCATATTTTTTTGCGGCGATAGAAGTTTCTATTTCGCGCTCTACGTCAATTTTGGAAGATATTGTGTTGGCTGTTTCCCGAACAATATTCGCGGTATTGCCCCCCATTCTCTTTGCGGCTGCAAATACAGCAGCGAAATTCTCTATGTCCTCTGAGCCTGAACGTCGGCCAAAGTCGATCAGAAGTTTTTCTACAGGCACGGAAAGCCGGACCTGTGTGTTTATCCACATAAGCTCCCGGGTCATATCTGCATCCGGTCCTGCCTGATCCATGAGGTTCCGTTCCGCATCCCGGAACGCATTTTCTACCGAGTAACCGGCGCGCAAAGCAACAGTTAGACTGCCGAGCATTTCGCGAAAATCTCTGATCAGTTTCTCCTGCCGGTCGGCACAGCGTTTTTTGATCGAGCTGCGGACATACAGGTATCCAAGCGGGGAGAGGGGGAGAAGGACAAGCGGAGTGCGGTAGAAAAGATATGCGATGCCTCCGACAAGCAGGCAGGCCTGGACCAGAATGCTGATCCATTCGAGGCGGGAAGGATGGTAAGTGATGTAATCAGTCTTCATACGCTTCCTCCTGTAAAACGGGAAGGAAGAGAGAGGCCGCTCCTCTTAAGCTTATGTGTATGGGTCAGAATGCCGATCTGTTCAAAAGTACATTCTTCGTCATTCCACCGGAATATACTGTGCATCTGAATTTCTTCTCCCTCAAGACCGTCGAGTTCTGCAATTTCAAGAACATGCCGCGAGCGGTCGGCGAGACGGCCGAGATGAATGAGCAGATCGACCCCCGACGCGATCTGACGCCTGATCGCGGCAAGAGGAAGCTGAACACTGAACAGGACCATGCTCTCAAGCCGGGAAAGCATGTCATAGCAGGAATTGGCATGAAGTGTGCACAGGGATCCGTCATGTCCTGTGTTGAATGCCTGCAGCATATCGACAGCCTCTCCTCCGCGGACCTCCCCTACAACGATTCTGTCAGGTCTCATTCGGAGACTCGACTTGATCAGATCTCTTATAGTGACTTCGATGCTGCCTTCCATATTGGCAGACTTGGCCTCCATGCGTACAAGATTGCCGATTCCCTGAATCTGTAATTCGGCATTATCCTCAATGGTTATGATGCGTTCTTCTTTGGGAATATAGTTCGAAAGGGCATTCAGAAAGGTTGTTTTGCCTGCGGAGGTACCTCCGCCTATGATAATAGAATAACCGGCTGCGACAAGTGTTCTGAGAAAATCCGCAGCCTCCTGTGAAATACTGCCGAGTCGGATCAGTTTCTCCATCGTGATAGGTTCTTCAGGAAAGCGTCTGATCGTCAGAACGGGTCCGTCAAGCGCGACAGGCGCCGTGACGACATTGACGCGGCTGCCGTCCGGGAGCCTGGCATCGACGATCGGACTGGATTCATTGACGACCCTGTTCACTCTTCCGACGATCTGCTGGATGACATCATCGAGCTTTTCCCTGGAAGAGAAATGATGATCCCACCTGAAAAGGCGTCCGCCTTTTTCTACATAGATGTCCTTCGGACCGTTGACCATGATCTCCGTGACGGCCCGATCATCGATCAGATCCTGAAGGATATCGAGCCTGCGGACGGAATAAAATAATTCACGTGACAGTGAAGTCCGTTCTTCAATGTTCATGTAGGCGGAGCGGTTTTCTTCGAGGATGAGATCTGTGATCATTTTTCGTATCTCATCATCTCCTATGTCACCGGCTCTGTCGAGCTGGGACATCAGGGTCGTCCGCAGACGGCGGAATCGTATCTCCCTGTCAGACGGGGAGGATGTCTTACCTGAAAGGAACGTAAAATCAGTAGGATTATGCATGGGACCTCCTTTGGGAAATAAAAAGAAATGTAAATGGTCGGCTGAACAGCGTGACCGAAATGAGTGATGACATCAATATAACAATCAATCCATCTGCATTGCAAGAAAAATATTGATCGGTTCCGGGAAATTTTTGTCTACTTTTACCTCTTGCGGAATCAGGGGGCTTAGTATATTATTTGTTCTGCATCTACAATATCTTGTGGATGCTGAGAGGTTAAGACACATAATGTAGAAGTTTGACAGCTGGTACAAATTGTTTAAATTGCATGTGCAATTATGAAAATTTCGATTAGTTGTGCACTGTATGAGCGTCCGGTCTACCATAACATTTCGATAAAGGATGGGAGTTATACCATGAAGATAATTAAGAGAAGCGGTATAGAGGTGGTCTTCGATGGACGAAAGATTGTTTCGGCAATCGAGAGGGCCAATACGGAGGTCGCGGAAAAGTATCGTCTCAGTGGAGAACAGATCAATAGAATTGAGGGTGAAGTGGAAGACAACTGCAAGACGCTCACACGCGCTGCCAGTGTTGAAGAGATTCAGGATATGGTAGAGAACGGCATCATGGGCGTCGGTCGTTTCGAGGTCGCCAGAAAATACATTACTTACCGATATAAGCATGCTCTTGTTCGTCAGGCCAATACGACCGATGAACAGATCATGAGCCTGATCGACTGCAATAATGAGGAAGTCAAGCAGGAGAACTCCAACAAAAATCCGACTGTCAACAGCGTCCAGCGTGATTATATGGCCGGGGAAGTGAGCAAGGATCTAACACGTCGTTTTCTTCTGCCGGAGGATGTCGTCCGCGCGCATGAAGAAGGTATTATACATTTCCATGACTCGGACTATTTTGCCCAGCGGATGCATAACTGCTGTCTGGTGAACCTTGAGGATATGCTACAGAACGGTACGGTCATCTCCGAAACGATGATCGAAAAACCTCACAGTTTTGCGACCGCCTGCAATATTGCAACACAGGCTATCGCTCAGATCGCGAGTTCCCAGTATGGAGGACAGAGTATAACCCTGTCTCATCTTGTACCGTTCGTAGAGGTCAGCAGACAGAAGTTCCGCAGGGAAGTCGCACAGGAATTTGCTGATGCCGGTATGCACGCGAGTGAGGAACAGATCAATCAGATCGCAGAGATGCGCGTGCACAGTGAGATCAACCGGGGTGTGCAGGTCATCCAGTATCAGGTCATCACTCTTATGACGACCAACGGACAGGCTCCCTTCATAACCGTATACATGTATCTCGATGAAGTTCCCGAAGGAAGGCTTCGTGATGATCTTGCCATGGTCATCGAGGAGATGCTGAAACAGCGGATCCAGGGTGTTAAAAATGAGAAAGGAATCTGGATCACCCCCGCGTTCCCGAAACTTATTTATGTTCTGGACGAGGATAATATCCATGAGGATTCAAAATATTATTATCTGACAAAACTTGCCGCGAAGTGCACGGCCAGAAGACTTGTTCCGGATTATATTTCCGCAAAAAAAATGAAGGAATATAAGAACGGGGATGTTTATCCGTGCATGGGCTGCCGCTCGTTCCTTACACCGGATACGGAAGGGCTTGGTGAGGGCGGAAGTCATAAATATTACGGACGTTTCAACCAGGGCGTAGTCACTCTGAATCTGGTGGATGTCGCCTGCTCTTCGGGAAAGGATGAGGAACTGTTCTGGAAACTGATGGATGAGCGAACAGAACTCTGCAGGAAAGCACTCATGTGCCGTCACAACAGACTTCTGGGAACGGTATCCGATGTGGCTCCGATCCTGTGGCAGTACGGCGCCCTTGCCAGACTCAGGAAGGGTGAGAAGATTGATAAGCTGCTGTATAATAATTATTCAACGATCTCCCTCGGATATGCCGGTCTTTATGAATGTACCATGTACATGAAAGGCGTCTCTCATACCGATGAGGCAGGCAGAGACTTTGCGCTCAGGGTCATGCAGTATATGAATGATAAGTGTGCGAAGTGGAGGGCTGAGACCAATATCTCCTTCAGTCTCTATGGGACACCGCTTGAATCCACGACGTATAAGTTCGCAAAGTGTCTGCAGAAGCGTTTTGGATCCATTCCGGGCGTTACAGACAGGAACTATATTACGAACAGCTATCATGTCCACGTGGCAGAGAAAATAGACGCATTTACGAAACTGAAATTTGAATCAGATTTTCAGGCGCTTTCTCCGGGCGGAGCAATCAGCTATGTAGAGGTGCCTAATATGACGCGGAACATAGATGCGGTACTCGGTGTGATCGAGTACATATACGATAACATCATGTATGCAGAGCTGAATACGAAGAGCGACTACTGCCAGAAGTGCGGTTATGACGGTGAGATCAGGATCGTTTCGGATACGGACGGGAAGCTTGTATGGGAATGTCCGGTGTGCGGCAACAGAGATCAGGCGACCATGAATGTGGCCCGCCGGACCTGCGGATATATCGGAACGCAGTTCTGGAATCAGGGACGCACTCAGGAGATAAAGGAGAGGGTCCTGCATCTTTAACCAAAGAACCGGGAATCAAGACCTGGCAGGTATTCCCCGGAACAACCTATTTCGAAAACTGAGATATAATCGCTGTCCCGTAACATTACAGACGGGGCAGCGATTTTTGGCATCCTTCATAGCTTTTCCATATGGAAACGTGTATAATAGTCGCAGCGGATTTGCGAGACATAAATCGGAGGACAGACATGTACTACGGAGAGTTAAAGAAGACAGATATAGCAAACGGTCCCGGTGTCCGTGTCTCCCTTTTTGTCAGCGGCTGCACACATGCCTGCCGCGGATGTTTCAACGAGCAGACCTGGGATTTCAAATTCGGCAGTCTTTATACAGAGGAGGTCGAAGATGAAATAATAGAGGCACTTCGCCCCGGCTATATACGAGGGCTGACATTGCTCGGCGGAGAACCTATGGAACCGGCCAATCAGAGAGCACTTGTCAGACTGCTCAGGCGGGTGAGAAAGGAATGTCCGGGAAAGACGGTCTGGTGCTACACCGGATATCTCTTCGACAGGGACCTTCTTGCGGACAGCAGAGCAAGATGTGAGTATACAGATGAGATGCTCAGTCTGATCGATGTTCTTGTTGACGGTGAGTTCGAACTGGAAAAAAAGGATATAACGCTGGCTTTTCGCGGATCTTCGAACCAGAGACTGATACTTGTGCAGGAATCTCTGAGGGCGGGCAGGATCGTTCCGGTCGATGTGTCCGAATTTCAATCATAGAGGAAGGAAAAAAATGAAGAAAATTCTTGCTTTATTTCTTGCGGTCGGAATCATGACGGCATCTGTGACGGGATGCGCCGGCCAGATCATCTCGGAATCGGGAAATTCCGCGTCTTCGGAGTCTGATTTGAGCGATTCCAGCGGTGACAGCTCGGAAGATATAAAACGCGCTGATCTGGAGGAACGCAGAATAGGTATTTCATGTCGTACACTTCGGGGGACTTTTATGCGGGGATTCCGGATCGTACTGCTCAATCGCCTCAAGAAGCTCGGATTTCAGGAGGCGAATATATCTTTTTATGAGAATAACGGTGACACAGATCTTGAACTCAGGATGATCGACCTGCTGATCGACAGTGGGATCGAACAGCTGGTAGTATGCCCGAATGAAAATTCGGATATTCCTGCCATAACGGATAAAGCCGTAGCTGCCGGGCTTCCCCTCATTTATTTCAATTTCATTCCTGCGGAAGAGGAGCGCACAAGATGGACCGAGAATAAATGGAATGTTACATGCATCGGATCGGACCCCGCTCAGGTCGGAAAGCTGCAGGGGGAGCTTACTGCAAGTCTCGGTCTTACACAGCTCGACATGAACAAAAACGGTTATGTGGATTATATTATGATCGGAGGTGAAGAGGGAAGCACCATCTCTCAGACCTATAATCAGTCATATATTCAGACGCTGGAGGAAAAGGGTCTGCCTGTTCGCTGCATTGAAGATCGATACGCCGGTTGGGACGGGGATGAAGCCCATGATATTATGAGTAAGGCTCTTTCTGAGAAAGGATCCGAAATCGAGCTGGTCGTATGTCAGAATGAAGAGATGACGCTCGGCGCAATGTTGGCGATCCAGGAGGCCGAGCGAATCGTGAGCAGCGATATATATCTGATTGGAGCCGATTGCGGGAAGGAGTCGCTGGAGAATATACAGAGAGCTACCATGACAGGTTCAGTTTTCAATGACGGGACTGCACAGGCAGGAGCTGTTATTCTCAATATGATGAACAATATCGATGCACTGAAAAATGAGACCGTTACGACCATGGAATATGTTCTCGTGACGGCGGCGAATGCTGAGAGCATCAAAGGCATTGTGGATCACCCTGCCTGATAAAAGTTTCACTGAAAAGAGAGTAGATTATTAATGAAAATAACAAATCACAGAGATGATCCATCCGGAAAGAATAAAAAAGGGAATACAAAGAAGAGAGGTAAACGGGATATTATCCTTCTGATCCTGACAGTGCCCTTGCTGCTTCTGGTGGCAGTTGCCTCACTGCTTACATTTACCGTAAAGTGGGCCTTCTCCTTCTGGGCCAATCTTACGATGGACGAAATCGTGTATCATCTTACTTCTCCGCTTGAGGGGACGGGCGATGATATCATGATGAAATTCTATATGTATGCACTGGCTCCGGCTCTTGTCATATTTGTCGCTGTAATCGTCTATCTTATTATAGTAAGAAAAATTAAGAAAAGCTGGTACGGACGATGTCTGGGGCTGGTATTCCTCATGTTCTCGGGGATCGCGGGATTCACTTTTTATCAGGCATGGACGACTCTTAAGATCGGGGAATATCTGAAGAATCAGGAAATCACGTCGGTCTTTATAGAAAACAACTATGTAGATCCGAATTCCGTACAACTTGCGTTTCCCGGCAGGAAAAGAAATCTAATTTTTATCTATCTTGAATCGGTGGAGACGACCTTTACGGATAAGAAAAATGGCGGCGATTTTGAATTCGACTGTATCCCCGAACTGACAAAACTGGCCCAGAAATATGAAGATTTCTCAGGTTCGTCCAAGGAACTGGAAGGCGGACATGTGGAGCCAGGTACGACGTTCACCATGGGTGGAATGTTCGGACAGACCAGCGGTCTTCCGCTGCAGGTCGGTCTGAAGGCGAAGATCATGGACAAGCGCGGCGCTATGAACGAAATGTATACGCAGGAGCATTTTTTCCCCGGCATTACAACGCTCGGCGATATTCTGGAGGCACAGGGATATCATAATGTTCTGTTTCTGGGATCGGAAGCGGTTTTCGGAGGGCGAAAGCTGTATTTTAAGGAACATGGAAATTATGAAATCGATGACTTTGATTATGCCATCAAGAGAAATTGGCTGGAGGATAAGGAGATTTCATGGGGTTATCCGGACTGGAGGCTTTTCCTTCAGGCGGAGGAGAGACTGCGTGAGCTTTCCGAAGAAGATGAGCCGTTCAATCTGACCATGCTGACGGTGGATACACATTTTGAGGACGGTATCAGATGCCGTTACTGCCTGCCTGAGTTCCCCGGCAATTCCTATGCCGATGT
>DMAZ01000225.1 GCA_003446335.1 Lachnospiraceae bacterium
TTCTGCATACGTTCATAGTTCCAGGAACCCTGGAGGAAGGTAGAACGAAGCCATACGCTCTTGCGATCGCCAGCAGTTAATGCGACTTTTTTTTCTAATTCTGCCATTATATTGGTTCCTCCTTCTTATTCGTAATCGTCAAGGATGTCGCCAAGCGGATCACCTGTACCTGCAGCAGCGCCTGCGGCAGCACCTGCGTTCTCTGTAAGACGCAGATAAATGAGAGCCATAGCAACACCGATAACACCGAGTGCGATCAGTGTAAGGTCACCGATTGCTGCAAATACGAAGCCGAGTGCGAAGAACGGCCATACTTCCGGAGTTGCCATCATGTTGATAACGAGTGCGTAACCTACGGCAACGACCATACCACCGCCGATAGACATACCGTCTGTCAGCCATGCCGGCATGGACTGAAGGAAGTTCTGAACGATTTCAGCCGGGATGACGCAGAGAGCGGCAGCCGGGATAGCAATGCGGAGTCCCTGAAGAGCGATAGCGATGAGCTGCCACATCTCGATAGCTCCGAAATTGCCTTTTTCTGCAGCAGCGTCCATCTGATGAACGATAGCGACAGAGATCGTACGGACGACCATTGTAAGGAACAGACCTGCAACAGCAAGCGGAACAGCAACTGCGATAGCTGTACCGACGCCGTCAACACCCTGACCGCCGACTACAAGGATGATAGCGGAAGCGACAGATGCGAGAGCAGCGTCCGGGGAAACAGCAGCACCGATGTTGGCCCAGCCGAGAGCGATCATCTGAAGCTGACCACCCAGAACAAGGCAGGGACCAAGCTGGCCGGTAACAAGACCGATCAGTGTGCAGGCGACCAGCGGCTGATGGAATTCGAACTCGTCAAGAATACCTTCAACACCGGCCAGGAATGCCACGAGAATAACTAAGATCATAGAAATGCCAGACATTTCATTTCCTCCTGTTTGTGTAATTATTCAATTGTTACTTAATACCCAGGCCGTCTCTTGCAACCTGAAGAAGTTTTTCCATGTCTTCCGGAGCATCTGCCGGGACTTTACGAACATCGAATGTTACGCCGTGCTTTTTCAGTTCTTCGAAGCACTTGATATCGTCGGCGTCGAGAGAGAGAACCTTATTTACAGCGACCTTGCCCTGGCTGTGAGCCATGGAGCCGATGTTCAGGGACTTGATATCTACGCCGCCTTCGATAGCCTTGAGAGCATCCTGAGGAGTCTCGAACAGAAGGAAAGCTTTGGTATCGCCAAAACGAACATCTTTGGAGACATCGATCATCTTCTGGATCGGAACAACGTGAGCCTTGATTCCTGGCGGTGCAGCTTCCATGATCAGCTGCTTGCGGAGATCGTCATGGGATACGTTATCTGAAACAACGATGATACGGTCCGGAGCAATTGCCTTGGACCAGTTTGTAGCGACCTGGCCATGAAGCAGACGTGTGTCGACACGTGCGTGCTTGATTTTGATATGGCCGTCTCCGAGAACTGTTCCCGGAGGAATTGCACCTGTCGGTGCGCTTGAAACTGCAGCAGCCTTGGTCGTGCTTTCCGGCTCAAGATCTTTCGGGAAGACCTTGACACCGTCACGGGCATCTTCAAGGATACTTGCTGCGAGCTCGTGTGCTGTCTCACAGTCATCGCGGTTAGCATAAGCTGTGATGAGCATAGGAGCATTCAGGCCGGCAACGATCGCCCACTTGTCCTCGTGGCCTGCGATGATGAAGTTGGCCTGATTGAACGGCGTGCCGCCCCACAGATCTACAAGGATAAGAACGTTTTCCGGATCCTCAAATGTTGCGATAGCATCCAACATTTTGGCTCTCAGATCGTCCGGGCCCTCGCTTGGCTGTAAGGTAACAGCTGCTACGTTTGGCTGCTCACCGAAGAGCATGCCGCCGGTCATTTTAATGCCTTCAGCAAAATCTCCGTGAGTAGCGAGAAGAATACCTACCATCTACTCTTCCTCCCTTTCTTTATTAATAGTTTCTAAAAATTGGTGCATGTGCACAAAAAATCCGTCCGAAAAAGGCTTACTGACGGAAATTCATATAAGCATTATATCTGAGAAAACGTTTAAATTCAACAAGTTTGGATATGAAAAAATTTATAAAGTTAATACTTTTTTAACTTTGACGCATAAGTGATATGTCGGGTGATTTATTATAGTTATAAAGACAGTATATGAGCTGATTATATATTCTTTCTGAAAGAAAGAGCTTGCGGCAGGATTTGTTCGGTGCTATCATGACTGTGTCTCAAATGTAACAAAATAACACTGTATGTACCGATTTGGAGTATCTGAATTGAAATGGAAAATAAAAATCCTGTTGAGATAAGACTTGCAGCCAGTCTGAAAAAACTTGCAGTAAAAATACCTTTTGAGAAGATAACAATAAAACAGATCACGGACGGAGCAGGAGTCATTCGAGTCACTTTTTATAACCATTTTCAGGACAAATATGATCTGCTTGAGTGGATCGTGAGGACGGAGATCCTTGAACCGGTCCACATTCTCATCTCGAATGAGATGTTCAGCGATGCAATTGTTCTTATTTTCAGCAATATGAGAAAAGACAGGGAATTTTATATGCATGTGGTAGACATGCAGGGACAGAATTCGTTTTCGGAAATCGTTGATTCCGCGATCAGGAATCTGCTGATGGAACTTCTGGAAGAGCATGGGACAAGAAAACAATTTGAACATAAATGGATGGAACCGGAATATCTTGCCAGATACTATGCGCAGGCTATGACCTATGTGGTCGTGAACTGGATTAAGACCGGGATGGTCCTTGAGCCGGAGGAGATGGCTACGGTCTATGAATATATAGCATCGAGATCTCTATGGGATATTCTTGAAGAGATGAAAGGAAAATGAACCGGGCAGATAAACATTTTTAGTCAAATGTAAAATAAGGGTTTACACGGATTTGAGGTTGAATATTCATATATTCAGTCTCTTTTTTTATTATATCTTCGGATGACGAGAAAAGTTCGTGTATATTACTGCCCGGGATTTATCCGGATTTTCGATCTCTGACATAGAGAATGAGTCGAAAAGGTATGGTGGATCAGCATCAGTGTTCACGGTCTTTACGGTCAAGGGAGGGAAAATCATATGATGCATTTCGGAAAAGCGGTAGTGAAGATGAGGTTCATCATTCTCGCAGTCGCGATCGCGCTGCTCGTTCCTTCGGGAATAGCCTACCTCAATACACGGATCAATTATGACGTGCTTACATACCTGCCGAAAGAGATAGAAACGATGAAAGGGCAGGATATCCTGCTCGACGAATTCGGGACCGGCGCGATCTCAATGGTCGTTGTGGACGGAATGGAGTGGAAGGATGTCTCGAAGCTGCGGCAGGAGATCGAGGAAGTACCACATGTGAAGGACGTTATCTGGTATGACAGTTTTGCTTCCCTGAACACGCCGATGGAACTTCTGCCGAAAGATGTCCGCGACGCGTTCATAAAGGGGGATGCGACGCTGATGGCTGTCACATACGATACCGGAACATCTGACGACGATACGATGGAGGCGATCCTTCAAATCAGGAAGATAGCCGGCAAAAATGTTTTTCTGGCAGGAATTTCCGGCATCGTCACGGATACCAGGGATCTTGCAAATGCGGAGGAGCCTGTATATGTCCTGATTGCCGTCGTTCTTGCGGTCATTGTGCTGTCCATCGCGATGGACACTTTTCTTGCCCCGGTCTTTTTCCTTATTTCAATAGGAATGTGCATCATTTATAATCTGGGCACAAATCTGTTTTTCGGAGAAATTTCCTATATTACAAAAGCACTTGCAGCGGTCCTGCAGCTTGGCGTCACGATGGATTACTCCATTTTCCTGTGGCACAGTTACAAAGAGAATGAGCAGAAGACGGACGGCGACAATAAACTTGCCATGGCACAGGCCATTACCCAGACGCTTCAGTCGGTCGTCGGATCGTCCATAACGACGATTGCCGGTTTCATAGCACTGTGCTTTATGAGCTTCACACTGGGCATGGATATCGGTATTGTCATGGCGAAGGGTGTTCTCTTCGGAGTGATCGGCTGCGTAACGATCCTGCCTTCCCTGATATTGATCTTTGACAAGGCAATCGAAAAGACGAGGCACAGACCGATCCTCCCGAAATTCGAGAAGATCCCGGCATTTGTGGCAAAACATTACAGGACGATTCTCGTGCTCTACCTGATCATCTGGATCCCTGCCGCATGGGGATACATGCACACCCAGGTCTACTATCAGCTGGATAAGACCCTTCCTGATTATCTTCCTTCGGTCACAGCCAACGCAAAGCTGGATGAAGTCTTCCAGATGGGGGCCACGCATATGATCCTTCTCGATTCGTCCGTGGAAAGTACGGAAGTTGAGAAAATGTGTGATGAGATGAAGAGGGTAGAGGGCGTCAAGAGTGTCCTCGGAATTGATTCCTTCCTGGGGTCGGGGATTCCGAGAGAATTCCTTCCGTCAAAGATAACGGATGCGCTTCTCTCCGAAAACTGGCAGCTGATGCTGGTCAACAGTGAATATGCGACAGCCTCCGATGAGGTGAACAGACAGGTGACCGAACTGAATGAGATCCTTAAACGGTATGATCCGGAGGGGATGCTGATCGGCGAGGCTCCCTGCACAAAGGACCTGATCACCATAACAGATCACGATTTTAATGTCGTCAACTGGGTTTCGATCGGATTTATATTTGTCATCATTTTCTTTGTATTCGGTTCGATCAGTCTGCCGTTCCTGCTGGTGCTGGTCATTGAATTTGCCATCTTCATCAATCTCGGTATTCCGGGATTTACGGGAACAAAGCTTCCTTTCGTCGCGTCGATCGTCATCGGAACGATCCAGCTCGGATCCACTGTAGACTATGCGATCCTTATGACCAGCCGCTACCAGACAGAGAGAGCGCAGGGCAAGGGCCGCGATGAATCGGTCCGGATCGCCCATCTGACTTCGATCCAGAGCATCATCGTCTCCGCGTTCTCATTTTTTGCCGCCACTTTCGGAGTCGGTATTTATTCGGAAATAGAGATGATCTCGTCTCTCTGCATTCTTATGGCGAGAGGCGCGTTGATCTCCATGGTCACAGTATTGTTCGTACTGCCGGCGGTCCTTCTTCTGTTCGATCCGGTCATTGTCCGGACCAGCAGAGGATTCCTGCCGGAATCAGAACAGGGAAAAGGATTGTTCGGTAAAATCAAAAAGCATGTGCAGCCGCAGGGCTGAGGGAGGAATATTATGAAAAACAGACTTGTAAAGAAGCTGCTTGCCGGCACATTGGTGCTGGTGATGGTGGCAAATATGACAGCGTGCGGTAAAACAGCCTCTGACAGTAAAGCTGCTGAGACAGACGAGAGTCAGGAGACAGAGGTGACGGAAGTGGATCAGGAGGAAATGCTCTCCAGAGCGATCACTGCCGCGGTAGGCTCGGGTTCCACGGATGGAATAGAAAAGGAAGAGACTGTTTATGTCTTCACGGACGCGAGCGGCAATACGCAGAATATAACTGTCAGCAACTGGCTGAAGAATGAGGACAGCCTGACGGCGGTCAATGACAATACGACTCTCTCGGATATTAAAAATGTAGAGGGAGATGCGACTTATGATGCGGAGGGAAGCAATCTTACCTGGACGTCGGAAGACGGTGCGGATATCTACTATCAGGGAACAACCACAAAACAACCTCCGGTCAAAGCTAAATTCACATATTATCTGAATGGGCAGGAAGTTCAGCCGGAGGATCTTGCAAATAAGGAAGGCGAAGTAAAAATTCACATTGAGTATGAGAATACAGAAAAATACAACGATGTCTATGTGCCATTCACAGCAGTAACAGGTATAGTATTCAGTAATGAAGATGTTTCCGGTGTTTCAATTGACAACGGCTCGGTTATTTCCGAAGGAAAAAATACTGTTGTTGTAGGAATGGGCTTCCCGGGACTTCAGGAGAGTCTTAAAAGTACAAAAGACAAAGCGGAATCTAATCTGAAGAAGATAGCAAACGAGCTTGAAGATAAAGATGCAAAGGAAAAAGTGGAGGATCTGAATGCAGACCTGGTTGATTTTGATATTCCTTCGTCCTGTGATATAACGATGGACGCAAAGAATTTCAAAATGGGTATGTGCATGACCATGGTATTCTCCAATGTCCTTGTAGATGAAGACAATAATAGTGAGGATTTCTTTGATTCGCTGGATAAAGGCGTTGATAAGATGACCGAGACGGGAGATAAACTCGCAGACGGCTCAACAAAACTTTCTGATGGAATCAAGAAAGCCAATGACAATATGCCTGCCCTTAAGGATGGGACAAAGCAGCTGGCTGACGGTGTCAAAGAGTACACAGACGGTGTATCTCAGGTAAATAGCGGCGCGAAAGAATTGAATGCCGGTGCAGCAACCGCTAAAAGCGGAGCTGATCAGCTGAAGACAGGAGCAGCGACACTTGCAGCCGGAACAAGTCTTGACAGCACAGAAATCAGTGCGCTCAGACTGGGTGTACAGTCTCTGGCATCAGGTACTTCCGATTTATATGATACTGTTCAGAAGTATCTGACCAATACGGATGGAGTATTGGACGATGCAGGGGAAGCAGCGAAGGAAGGACTTCTTGCAAATGAGGATTATATTGCGCAGAAAAAAGAACTTCTGGGAAAAGTAGATGGACTGTCCGGCAAGATTAAGGAAATTAAAGGCAATATAGATTCATTTTATACAGTAGCGTTTAAAAAGGCCATGGGGATTCCGCTTACATCTGGTGAACAGGGGATTTACAGTACTTACGCGTCAGATCCGACATATCAGGCGGTCGAAGCGGGGATCAAAGCGTCGAAAGACGATGTTGCAGAAGCAGCAGAGAAAGCGGTGAAGACGGAGATGTCTTCTGATGCTACTATGCAGAAAATAGAAGGGGACGTTAAGGCATCTGTTGCGAAGGCAATGGAAGATAAAAAGAATACGGATGCGGTAAATAAAGCGGTAACCGATGCGGTCAGCATGCTGCTTAAAGACAAAGGATTTGAGGAGAATTTATCAGAAAAAGTCACAGATGCAGTAGAGAAGGCTCTGGTAGATAAAAAAGAAGATATTTCAAACGCGATAGAGCATGCTCTGCATACAGAGGACTTTAATAGAAAAGTAAATGACGCGGTTACTGAAGCACTTACTTCTCCTGACAGCCAGAAAGCAATCGGAGAAGCTGCGCAGAATGCTGTACAGCAGGCAATGTATACCAATCAGGAAGCAATTAAGGATGCGATAACAGAATCTGTAACAGCGGCTCTGTCAGATGGAACAGATGGAAGTGAAAAAGTATCAAAAGCAGTGGCAGACGCGGTGGCAGCAGCCTTGATGGATGGAACGGAAGGAAAGCAGCAGGTTACAGATGCTGCATCTGCCGCCGCGATGGATGCTCTCTCAGAAGGATCTGAGGGGAAGGAAAAAGTGGCGGAAGCCGCGGCATCAGCGGCGGAGGATGCTCTTTCAGAGGGATCGGAAGGCGCAGGCGCGGTAGCAGAAGGCGTTGAGTCTGCTGTTTCCGAGGTTCTTGCCGACGGGTCGCAGGCCAGGAACGAGGCTACAGAGGCGGCAACGGACGCAGCCACAGCGGCAGTTCAGAATACAATGCAATCGGAAGAAACACAATATGAAATTGCGGAAGCTGCACAGGGAGCAGTCAGTGTGGATACGACAGCTATTGCTGATTCGGTTTCCTACAATGTGGAGAACGAAACAAATGCATGTTATTCTGCTATAGAAGATTCTATTCTTAGCATGGTCGAAGCCGAGACAATAAGCTCAGAAGCCGCAAATGAGATTCTTGCATCTGTGGGCTCTGAACTCACAATCTCTGCCGGCAATCTTGGAGAAGCGCTGGCAGCTGATCTCGATACGCAGATCACAGAACTGGGAACAGAAGCAGCCGGGCAGGCGGCAAGTGCTGCTGCAGGTATTGCTGCCGAAAAAGCAGGATCGGCGGCAGGGGAAGCTGCTGCCGAGGCATCTTCAGGTGTTGTCGCTCAGTATGCCGCTCAGGCTGCGGGAGATGCAGCCGCGCATACAGCTGCCGGATATGCTGCGAATGCAGCTGGGGAAGCGGCAGCACAGACAGCCGCTTACTATGCGGCAAGTGCATCCGGAGAAGCGGCTGCAGAGAAAGCTGCAGTTATAGCAGGCCAGGCGGCCGGAGGAGCTGCGGCACAGGCTGCAGCTGAAGTGGCTGCAGACGCAGCCGGAAATGTGGCAGCCAATAAAGCGGCAGAACTGGCTACGAGAACAACTGCGGAAGCCGTTGCACCGGTAGCTGCAGAAATCGCAGCTGAGGCTGCGCTGACAGCAAACGGCGAAGAAGCCGCTGGAGTTGCAGCAAAGATAGCAGCGGAGCAGGCAGGCGCGACAGCATCAAAAGTCACAACGGAAAATATGACAGAAGATATTGTTAAGGCAATTGCAGGAACGGCTGCTAGTCAGGCTCTCGAAACCGGAGCGACACCTATTGCAAATGCAGCCGCACAGACAGCGTCGGCCATTGCCGCTGAAAAAGCTGCCTCCGCAGCTGCCTCCGCAGCCGCCAATGAAGCCGGTCTCAGAACAATAGACAGCACCTTAGAAATGGCTGGAACGATGGCAAGCGAAAAAATTAAAGAGCTGAATCTTCCGTCCATGATGGATGAGACCGCCGGAAACATTGCTTCACAGGTCGGTGAGGCAGCAACCAAGGCTGTATTTGAAGAATTGGACGTACCGTCCACTCAGCTCGCGAACGGATCCGCGCAAATAAGTGATGGTGTTCTGAAATATACTTCGACCGTAGCTGATGGCGCATCGCAGCTTGCCGACGGTGCCGATGCCCTTGCAAGCGGCCTCAACACCCTCTACGCCGGCACCAGCACCCTCGCCTCCGGTACCAGCACTCTGAATGCCAACTCGGGAGCCCTGAAGACCGGCGCGAACAAGCTCGCATCCGGAGCGAAGGAGCTTTCGGACGGCATGGCCAAGATCCTCGCGGGATCGATCGAGCTCAAGGACGGTGTTGTGAAAATCAACGACAAGGGTATCAAGAAAGTTGCCGAGTTCTACCGCAACGATGTGAAGGATCTGGACAATACGATCAAAGATCTCCGGGATGCCGCAAAATCCTATACGACATTCTCCGGCGCGGCCGACGGCACGACCAGCAATGTCAAGTTCATTATCAAGAACGAAGGTATCGGTGAATAAAACTGATCGGAAGGAGATTATATGCGCCTTTTGATAATTATTCTTATAGCATTGGGACTTGCCCTCGAAGAACTGGGCGTGGTCGCTCAACGAGGAGCGCAGGTCGTTGTTCTGGATAAAAAAATGACGCTGATCGGGTGTATCTGGGGCTTGTTCTCATTTGCATCCGTAGCACTCGGATATTCAGCGGGCATATGGATCCTTACCGGTGATATCGGTCCCCGGGAGACGTTCTGGATCCATGTGATGGCAGGGGTATTTCTTGCCCTCGTCGGAGTCAATATGCTGATCCATGCCATAAAATCCGGAACGATATTGGAGCATCGCATGGAATCGATCGATATAAAACATGATGTGATCCTGGGGCTTCGATTCTGTCTCTACGGTTTTTTCTGCGGAACATCCTGCGGCCTTCTTGAGTTCAGATTTTACGTGGTGGCAATCGCTTTCTTCTTCCTGTCCATGGCTTTCACGGTCATCGGATACCTGTGCGGAAGGTCATTCGGGGCGGAGGTGAGCCGGAAGGCTTACGCCGCCGGCGGAAGCCTCCTCTGTATACTGGGAGTCATCCTTCAGATCTGTGCTATATAGTAATAAGAAATATTTTCAAATTATATGTATTTCCTTTCAGGTGAAGAGGCTGTCGCTCGGCAGCCTCTTTATAGTATATCATGCCTTGCGAGCAGATTTTTGCTTCAGCCCGGTTGCCTGACGCAGTCTTATTTGCTATATTGTAGAGTGGTAAAAATAAGCCGAAGATTTCGGAGGTTAATATGAAAATAGTTGTTTTATGCGGTGGAATTTCAACAGAGCGTGATATCTCGATCGTATCAGGAACCGGTGTATGCAAGGCACTGCGCGAAAAGGGCCATCATGCGATCCTGATCGACGTGGTCTTTGGCTGCGAAGATTCGGACTTCATGGATGCTTTTCCGGATATGTATGATGTTGACGAAGCCGTTTCGTACATCCACAGCTTTGATAAGCAGCTTGCCAGTGCCAGGGCCAATAAGAATCGAAGCTTCTTCGGTCCGAATGTTACAAAGCTTTGCAGGATGGCAGATGTTGTCTTCATGGCTCTTCACGGAGAGGCGGGGGAGAACGGAAAGGTTCAGGCGGCATTTGACCTGCTTCGCATCAAGTATACAGGCACCAGCTACATCAGCTCTGCCCTGTGCATGGATAAGAGTCTTACGAAAATCATGCTGGAAGCCGGAGGCGTGCCCGTCCCGAAGGGAACATCGATGAGCAAGGGAATCGACTCGGTCGATATTGCCGACTTAGGACTTGAATATCCTGTAGTGGTTAAGGTTGCGTGCGGCGGATCTTCCGTCGGTGTATATATTGTCAATAATCATGAAGAGTATGACGCTGCGGTCGCGGCTGCCTTCGAACTAGAGGACGAGGTCATTGTGGAGCAGTATATTAAAGGACGAGAGTTCTCAGTCGGCGTCATAGATGGTAAGGCACTCCCGGTCATAGAGATTGCGCCGATTGAAGGTTTCTATGATTATAAGAACAAATACACCCCCGGCTCGACAATTGAGACCTGTCCGGCAGAACTCTCACCTGAGCTGACTCGGAAAATGCAGCACTACGCAGAGGAAGGCTACAATGCGCTTTTCATGGAGTCATATGCAAGACTTGACTTTATGATGGATGAAGATGGGAATATGTTCTGTCTGGAGGCCAATACTCTGCCCGGTATGACGCCAACGTCGCTGATGCCTCAGGAAGCGGCGGCGATCGGTATGAGCTATGGGGACTTCTGTGAAAAATTGATAGAAGTCTCTATGAGAAGATATGCAAAATAATAGAATACAGGTATATAAATAATGAAGAATATGACACCTGAGAACATCGCGAAAGCCTGCGGCGGAACGATGGTGAACTGTGAGGATATACTCGGAAAAGAAATAACGGCAGTGACGACAGACAGCCGGAAGGTGACTGAAGGATGTCTCTATATCCCGATGAAAGGGGCAAAATTCAACGGGCATGATTTTATTCCTCAGGTCATGGAGAACGGAGCCCTTCTTACGCTGTCGGAAAAAGATACAGCAGCGGAAGGGTATCCGTATATTAAAGTGAAACGGACCGATATCGCGATTCAGAGAATTGCTGAGTTTTATCGCGTGGAGCTGGGTATACCTGTCGTCGGGATCACCGGTTCTGTCGGAAAAACTTCTACCAAGGAAATGATAGCTGCCGTGCTGTCTCAGAAATATAATGTGCTGAAAACGGCTGGAAATTTCAACAATAATCTCGGGCTGCCGCTCACCGTTTTCAGAATCACCGAAGAGCATGAAATCGCGGTCCTTGAGATGGGAATCAGCCACTTTGGTGAGATGACGGATCTTGCCCGTACTGCGCGGCCGGATACGATGGTCATTACCAACATTGGGACCTGCCATCTCGAATTTCTGAAAGACAGGGACGGCGTATTCGAAGCCAAGACCGAATGCTTTGAGTATGTGAATTTTGAAAATGGCACAGTCGTTCTGAATGGCGATGATGATAAACTCTGCCAGGTCGATCAGGTGCACGGAAGAGCACCGGTCTTCTACGGAATGGATCCCGGCCTGCGTGTCTATGCTGAGAACATAAAACCTCTGGGACTGAAAGGGACAGCATGCACGATCAATATTGACGACAGATATTTTGATGTGACCGTACCGATTCCGGGAAGGCATATGGTCATGAACGCTCTCTGCGGCGCTGCGGTCGGCTCACTTTACGGGCTGACGGACGAGGAGATAAAAGCCGGCATTGAGAGCCTTGAATCCCTTGGCGGCCGTTTCCACATCGTTGAGACGGACCGATACACGGTGATCGATGACTGCTACAATGCGAACCCGATGTCTATGAAGGCATCCCTCAGCGTCCTGAATGACGTGGAGGGAAGATGTGTTGCAATTCTCGGAGATATGGGTGAACTCGGTGAGAACGAGAAAGCTCTGCACCGGGAGGTGGGAACATACGCCGGGCAGCAGGATATAGATGAGTATATTATTGTAGGAAATCTTTCGAGGGAGATCGCCGCGGGTATAAAAGAAGAGAGACCGGAAGCGAAAGTTCACTCCTATGAGTCTGTAGAGGCTCTCCTGCCGGAGCTTTCGGAGCTGCTCTGCGAGGGAGACAGTATTCTCGTAAAGGCCTCTCACTTTATGGGATTTGACAGGATCGTGGAGACCCTGAAATAAGTAAAGAAGTGAAAGCGCAGCGGATACCGGAACATACATAAGGACATGGAAAACGGGCTGCCGCATTAAGACGTGCCGCTATATACAGCAAACAGTATATGCAGATGTCTGCTGTATATAGCGGCAGCATGCTCTGATGCGGCAGCCCGTTTTACTTAAAAGTCTTTCAGATATAATAAAGAGGATTATCCGACTGATTCCTGATTCTTTCTGATCATGTCGAGAATTATTCCCCTGAAGTGTTCGCCTACATGCTTCTGCGTTGCCTTGTCCATATCGTCCCACCAGACAGGGTCACCGAATTCGACGACCACTTTGGAAGATTTGATTTTCGGCATCTGCTTCTCAAAGACAGCTTCTGTATTGTTGAAGGATACCGGGATGATCGGGACCTTTCCCCGCTGTGCGACCTTGAAGCTTCCGTCGTGGAACGGAGCAAGATTGGTCTCATCGCCGCTCTTGTTGCGTGTTCCCTCCGGGAAGATGAAGATGGAAGTGCCTTCTCTGGCCATGTCTGCAGCCTGCATGATCGTTCTGACACCCTGCCGCATATTCTCACGGTCAATGAAGAGGCAGTTCATGAACTTCATATTCCAGGAAAGAATCGGAATCTTCTGCAGGCTCTTTTTAGCCACAAAACCGGTCTGCCGTTTCATCAAAGTGTAGCCTATGATGACATCAAAATAACTCTGGTGATTGGCCACGAAAAGTGCTGCCGTATCTGTCGGGATCTTATCCTGCCCGATTACCGTAAGCCTGATGCCGCTTGCGAAGCAGAGCGTTCTGAGGGCGACCTGCCCGATATACTGGTACCACAGTTTCGCTTTCGGAGTAAATTCCTCCAGGAGCCAGAAGATGAACATGAGGGGC
>DMAZ01000051.1:0-2252 GCA_003446335.1 Lachnospiraceae bacterium
AATGCCATGAACAAATCATCAAATAGCAGCGTACTTTTTCAATGGGAAGGGACCCCGCCGGTCGCGGACACGATTTCGCTTGCTCTGCAGCACCTTGTAGCCATGATAGTCGGATGCGTTACACCTGCAATCATTATTTCAAATGTGCTTGGGATGGAGAATGCCGACCGTATTCTTCTGATTCAGGTCTCGCTCGTCTTCTCAGCCCTTTCTACCCTTATTCAGCTGTTTCCGATCGGTAAAAAGGGCGGGTTTCGTCTTGGATCCGGACTGCCCGTTATTTTGGGCATCAGCTTTGCCTACTTGCCAAGTATGCAGGCAATTGCAGAAGCTGGCGGGAATATAGCAACGATAGCAGGCGCCATCATTTTCGGCGGTGTTCTTGCGGTTCTTGTCGGTCTCTTTATCAAGCCGATCCGTAAGTTGTTCCCGCCTATCATAACGGGAACAGTCGTCTTTACGATCGGTCTGTCCCTGTATCCGACGGCAATTAACTACATGGCGGGAGGGACTGCCAATACTTATGAGTTAGTCGTTGAGACGAAACATCTGACCCCTGCTCTTGTATATGGCTCATGGCAGAACTGGGCAGTGGCAGTGATTACGCTCATAGCGGTTCTGGTCCTTCAGAATAAAGGAAAAGGTCTGGTCAAACTGGCTGCAATCCTTCTGGGTCTGCTGATCGGCTATCTTGTAGCCCTGATCTGCGGAATGGTGGATTTTTCCGGAGTGGCATCTGCTGCATGGATTCAGCTTCCGCAATTCATGCACTTTGGTGTTGAATTCAGACCGGACGCCTGCATCGCACTCGGCCTGCTTTTCGTCATTAATTCGATTCAGGCAATCGGTGATTATACATCGACGACAATGGGAGGTATGAACCGGGAGCCTTCCGACAATGAGCTGCAGGGCGGTATTGTCTGTTACGGTGTATCCAACATGGTTTCCGCACTTTTTGGATGCCTTCCGACCGCAACATATTCTCAGAATGTCGGTATTGTTATTACCAATAAGGTCATAAACAGGACGGTATTTGCAACCACATCACTGTTCATTCTGCTTGCAGGTATCTGCCCGAAATTTTCAGCGGTCCTGACGACCATTCCCCAGTGTGTTCTGGGCGGTGCGACCGTCACGGTGTTTTCAACGATTGCCATGACAGGTATGAAGCTGATTACATCAGAAAATCTCTCTGCCAGAAATACGACGATTGTCGGTCTGTCAGCTGCACTTGGCGTAGGAATTGCCCAGGCGTCAGCTTCCATGAGCCAGTTTCCTTCGGAAGTGACAATTATTTTCGGAAAATCTCCGGTCGTCATTGCTACAATTATGGCGGTCCTGCTGAACATTATTCTTCCGAGAGACGAGAAATAAGCCGGGGATTTTTAACGTTTTATATGAGAAATGATAATAAGTCAGGAATTAATATATGAGGATCATTCCTTTTAAGGCGCAGTATGCACTCATATCTGAGTGCACTGCGCTTATTTTATTTCATCAAGATAGCTGTACAGTGTGTATTTGGATATACCGAGGTACTCACACACTTTCGGACCTGACTTTGTGATAAGGAACGCACCGGCTTCATTGAGAAGACGGACAAAATTGACTTTATCCTCTTTTGTCATGAGGGCGACCGGTTTCCCGATCTTACGTGTGCTCTGGGAAATGAGTTCATCGAGGAGGTCCGCAACGTTGAGCGAAATCGGTTCAGCCTGTGTGTCCTCTTTAGCGGTGCCTACAAAGTTCTGAAGATAATCTGAAGCGGCCAGCATAAGAGATATATCATAATTGATCGCAAAAATACCAATCAGCTTCTCCTGGTTGTCTCGAATATAGACTGTCGTGGATTTCAGTATTTTGCCGTCTTTGGTCTTCGTTAGATATGCAAGCTTATCCCCTTCAAGGTGTTCTTTGTTGCGAAGGGCTTTAAGTACAATATTGGAAGGACCATCTCCTATTTTACGTCCTGAAATATGCCCGTTCTCGATTGCGATGATGGAGTGTTCTATATCGTTACTTTCCAGGTCATGAACAACGACCTCGCAATTGGGACCGAACTGAGTGGCGATGGCCAGGGCCAGCCGTTTATAGAAATCGAGGAATGATTTTTTCATAGTGGTGATCTCTTTCGATAGTATTCAATACTTAAAATTATAGCAGTTTAACGGAATGAATTCAATCAACGGCTCGGAAACGGGAAAAGTGGGCGAAGGAATTATACTGACGGATAACTGACAAATGTTGGTGTA
>DMAZ01000051.1:2396-4706 GCA_003446335.1 Lachnospiraceae bacterium
GTAAAAACAAAATAAAATGGTCACGGCGACAATAAGGAGAATGTCTATGGAAAAAATAAAATGGGTACTCAATACGATGCCTCATAGTGATGATTCGAATCTTGAGATCATGTCTTTAAAGAACGTGAGAGAAGCAAGGAATTTTCACAAAAGCTTTCCGCAGTATACTGTGACGCCGCTCGCCAGATTAGACGGGATGGCTGCCCGGCTGGGGCTGGCAAATATATTTGTCAAGGATGAGAGTTTCCGATTCGGACTAAATGCTTTCAAGGTGCTCGGAGGCTCATTTGCAATGGCACGTTATATTGCAGGTGAGATGAATAAGGATGTTTCCGAGATGACTTATGACTATATGACGAGCGAGAAATTTCGTGAGGAATTCGGTCAGGCGACATTCTACACAGCAACGGACGGAAATCACGGCAGAGGGATTGCATGGGCTGCCAATAAGCTGGGACAGAAAGCTGTCGTTCATATGCCGAAAGGCAGTTCGAACCAGAGATTTAACAATATTGCAAGAGAAGGCGCCAAGGTAACGATCGAAGATGTCAACTATGACGAATGTGTGAGAATGGCAGCCGCGGAGGCGGAGTCCACCGTTCATGGCGTAATCGTTCAGGATACAGCCTGGGAAGGCTATGAGGAGATTCCTTCATGGATCATGCAGGGATATGGAACGTTGGCGAGTGAAGCCGCAGAGCAGCTCCGTGAAAATGAGGCGAACCGCCCCACTCACGTTTTTGTGCAGGCAGGCGTCGGAAGCCTTGCCGGAGCAATCGTCGGATATTTTACGAATCTCTATCCGCAGAATCCTCCAAAGTTCATTGTCATGGAGGCCGGTGCCGCCGACTGTCTGTACAGGGGTGCCCTGGCAGGAGACGGCAAGCCCCGCATCGTCAGCGGAGACCTGAGTACGATCATGGCCGGGCTGGCCTGCGGGGAGCCGAACACGATTGCCTGGGATATTCTCCGCAACCATGCGGACGCGTTCCTTTCCTGCCCCGACTGGGTATCAGCCAAGGGGATGCGTATGCTGGCTGTTCCTCTTAAAGGAGACCCGAAAGTTATTTCCGGAGAGTCGGGCGCGGTCGGAATGGGCGTTCTGGCTTCCATTATGGGAAATGATGATTACAGAGAACTTCGTGAAGCACTTGAACTGGATCGGTTCAGCAAGGTATTGCTGTTCTCGACAGAAGGGAATACAGATTCAGAGAAGTTCCGTACCATCGTATGGGATGGAGAGTTCCCGTCGGTTCCGGAATGAGAGGGCAGGCTTAAGGCTGCTCCGTAAAACACAGTTGCAGAAAGGAAAAATTTATGACACTGGATTACGATAGAATTAAAGAAGCTGCTGAAAAATACCGTCCGGATATGGTCCGCTTTCTTCGCGACATGATCTCTCACCCGAGTGAGAGCTGTGATGAGAAAGCGGTTGTCGCGTGCATCAAGGCGGAGATGGAAAAGCTTGAGTTCGATAGGGTAGAAGTGGACGGACTCGGCAATATTATCGGCTGGATGGGGGAGGGCGATAAGATCATCGCGATCGATTCCCATATTGATACAGTCGGTATCGGAAATATTGAGAACTGGGATGCGGATCCTTACAAGGGGTATGAAACGGATGAGCTGATTTACGGACGCGGCGGATCCGATCAGGAAGGCGGTATGGCCAGTGCTGTGTACGGGGCGAAAATAATGAAGGACCTCGGTCTGATCCCCGAAGGTTATAAAGTTATGATCGTAGGCAGTGTTCAGGAAGAAGACTGTGACGGTATGTGCTGGCAGTATATCTATAATAAGGATGGAATCGTCCCCGAGTTCGTTATTTCCACGGAACCGACTGACGGAGGCATCTATCGCGGGCATAGGGGACGTATGGAAATACGTGTCGATGTAAAGGGCATTTCCTGCCACGGCTCTGCTCCGGAGCGCGGAGATAACGCGATTTATAAGATGGCTGACATTCTGGCTGATGTCAGATCCCTCAATGAGAACGGATGCGGACCGGATGAAGAGATCAAAGGTCTTATGAAAATGCTCGAGCCGGAGTTCAACCCGGATCACTATGAGGATGCAAGGTTCCTGGGGCGCGGGACCTGCACTGTTTCTCAGATCTTCTACACTTCCCCGAGCCGCTGCGCTGTCGCTGACAGCTGCGCGATCTCGATCGACCGGAGGATGACTGCGGGAGAGACCTGGGATTCCTGTCTTGAAGAGATCCGTCAGCTTCCAAGCTGCGTAAAGTATGGTGATGATGTCAGGGTATCCATGTACATGTATGACAGACCGTCATGGACAGGCGAGGTCTAT
>DMAZ01000019.1:0-10677 GCA_003446335.1 Lachnospiraceae bacterium
TTCCGGCTTGACTTTAAAGTGACAAATGGGAAGTTTTAGTTATTAATAGAATTTGAACAGATTGAGTCCGGTCTCATCATCAAAATACCTGTCGACCGTTCCATCCAGCACCCGGATGACCATCTCACAGGTCGCGCTGATCGTTGCGTCGACAAGGTGTCCGCCGTAGACACGGGCATTTTCATCAGCCGCGCTCATATGCAGATGGCTGTAGAACTCCCCGTCTTTCGTATTGATCGTGCCGGTGAGAGATACGATTTCATAAGCTCCGTGAAAATGGTTCCCGTGAAATTTCTTTTCCGTCACATCAAAAAGTCCTACATTGAAATCGCTGAGAGCTCCGAGTGCTTCGATGGATGCAAGAGAGATATTCTCCGCCTCCGCGATTTTCCGGACCTGGCAGGTGATCTCCTCCCCTTTGTCCATTCTGGCAATGATAGTATCTCCAAATCTTCTATATTCCATAGTTACCTCCTTTTAGCTGCATCTTTTTATATGATTTTACCACGTTTATGATTCTTTTGAGACAGAAAAAAGCACGTCCCGGTATGACCGGATCGTGCCCTTTTCATCTAAGATGGAAAATCTATTTATCAGCTCACTTTTTATTTCATATTGACAACATTCACAGGCTTACCGTCCATAAAAGACTTTACATTATTAACGGTAATGTCCATGATTCTCTGTCTTGCTGCCTGAGCAGCCCAGGAAATATGCGGGGTGATCAGACAATTTTTCGCTTTAAGAAGCGGGTTGTCACCCTTGATGGGTTCTGTGGATACAACATCCAGACCGGCTGCATATACCTTGCCGGAATTCAATGCATCCGCAAGATCCTGCTCTACCACAAGCTGTCCGCGTGAATTGTTGATCAGAATCACACCATCTTTCATCTTTGCAATGTTTTCCTTATTAATGATTCCTTCCGTCGCCGGGAACAGCGGACAATGCAGGAAGATGACATCTGATTCGGCAAAAAGTGTGTCAAGATCCACATACTCTGCCAGTGCACGCCCCTCCTCGCTCTCAAAACTGTCATAGGCCAGGACTCTCATATCCATTGCATTCAGAATTTTAGCTGTAGAGCGTCCGATTCTTCCAAGTCCGATAATACCGGCGGTTTTTCCGTAGAGCTCGATCATCGGGAAATCCCAATAGCACCAGTCTATATTGTTCTCCCACTTTCCTGCCTTGACTGTGTCAGAATGATACTGATAGTGAGAGCAGATCTCCAGCAGAAGACCAACTGCATACTGTCCAACGATCTGTGTCCCGTAGGTCGGAACATTCATGACCGGGATGCCTTTCTCACCTGCAGCGACATAGTCTACAACATTGTACCCTGTAGCGAGTACAGCAATTGCCTTCAGGTTGGGGCAGGCGTCCATAGTTGCTTTTGAAATCGGTGTCTTGTTGGTGATCGCGATATCTGCATCACCGATTGCTTCCGGGATTTTCGGATCTTCTTCATAGGAGACTCTGTCATATACAGTAAGCTCTCCGAGTGCTTCAAGACCTTCCCAGCTCAGATCTCCGGGATTTTCTGTAAATCCATCTAATACTACGATTTTCATTCTCTGCTGCCTCCTGTCGATAACATATTGATTCCGGTTTCACCCGAAAACATGATATAGGGATTCGGAAAAACTACATATTATTTTAACCCGAATCCCTGATTTTTCATACCTGTCAGTATGCTTCTCTCCTGACCGGATCAGGCTCCGAATACCCAGCTGACCGGTACTTCGATGATCTGCGGGAAGAGGATAAAGATAACAAGTGAAATCGCGATCAGACCGATCCACGGTACAGACGCTTTTATTATCTTTTCCAATGGCAGGCCGGTAACATTTTCAGCCGCATACAGGCAGACACCGACCGGCGGAGTGATAAGACCGAAGGAAAGTGTGATGACCAGGAATACGACGAAGAACAGCGGTGATACGCCTACAGCCTGGACAGCCGGAAGAAGGATCGGTACCAGGATGAAGATCGCGGCTGTTGCATCCATGAACATACCGACAACGATGAG
This sequence comes from Lachnospiraceae bacterium, assembly GCA_003446335.1. Next base: position 2,033 of record DMAZ01000019.1, read on the forward strand.
GAATACATACAGAACAAGAAGGATAACGATTCTGTTGTCTGAAATTCCTGCGATCATGTTGGCAACTTTGCTCGGAAGACCGTCGATCTCAAAAAGCAGGGAAGCCGGCTTGGCAGCGATAGCTACGAAAAGGATCGTACCTGTGGAGCGGGCGTTCTTCATCATGATTCTCGGAATGTCTCTCCACTTAAGATTCTTAAATACATAGATGGAAACTATGCATGTATAAACAACGGCGATAGCCGCACCTTCTGTCGGTGTGTAGATACCTGTATAAACGCCTCCCAGGAGGATGACCGGTGTCAGAAGAGCCGGGATTGCTCTGACAAATGCCTTGCCGAGCTTCTTGCCGGAGAACGGTACGCGGTCGCCGATGTTATGGCGCTTGCAGTACAGGTAATTGTAAACCATAAAGATAAGACCGATAATGATACCGGGGATCAAACCTGCCAGAAGTGCCTGTCCGATTGAAACATTACCGGTGGCAGCAGCGTTGATCATAAGGATACTGGGCGGGATAACAGATGCAAGCATGGAACCGGAAAGGTTGATGGCTGTAGCATAATCCTTCGGATATCCCTTTTTCTCCAGCGCGTTAATACTCATTTTACCGATGGACGCGATCGCCGCTACTGACGAACCGGACATACCTGCAAAGAGCATGTTAACAACTACAGATACGTGACCTAAACCTCCGTAGATCCATCCGACAAGAGCTTCGGCAAGATCATAAATACGATCAGCGATGCCGCCCTCGTCCATAAGAGAACCACAAAGGATGAACAGCGGGACAGCTACCATAATGAAGGAGTTCATGGCGGTGAACATGGACTGTGCTGCCATCGATAACGGAAGCGTTGTCATTGTTGCCATGACGATAACGGAAGCTGCACCTAAAGATACTGCGATCGGGACGCCCAAAAACATAAGACCCAAAAATAACAGGATCAAAACCAGACTCATACTCATATCTTAATCACCCCTCGTTCTCTAATGCTTTCGCCTTCTCTGCTTCCTTGTCGCCAATTTCGATCTTGGAATGATACTCCAGGAAACTCTGTACGGTACCGATGATACCCAGAACGGCACCTACAGGCTGACATATACCAATTACAGTCATGGGGATTCTGAGGGCCGTTCCCATTTCATGGAACTGAGCCTGCTGTTTTACGACCTCAATGCCGTAAATGAACATGACGATAAAAAAGCCTATTACCAGAACTCCGTATAATATTTCACTGAACTTCTTGAGCCACTTGGGGCTGATCTGAAGGAGCAGCGTTACTCTGGATGATTCACAGCGGTTGAAACCAGCCGCCAGAGCTACGAACATCATCCACAGGAACAGGTAGCGGCTGGTCTCTTCTGTCCAGGGCAGGGGATGTCCGATGACTCGTCCGATAATCTGAAGCATGATAACAACGACCATGCCAATAACAAGAATTGCCAAAACCCAGTCTTCGAGCATATTGATGATATCAAAAAACCCGGATAACTTTGATTTCTTGCGATTCATTATTTCCTCCTCTCTGCAAAGTCTCTCTATGCTTTCCCTTTTTGGAAGGAAATGGCGGGTATCCCGCCATTTCCTGTTATGATTTATGCTCTTCCTGTAAACTTAGCTGTTGCGTCGAAAAGTTCATCATCGCCGATGAGTTCGCGGAACTTGTCATAGCAGCTCTGAGATTTCTCGATGAAAGCTTTCTTGCCTTCTTCTGTGATCTCATTGGCTTCCATGCCGTTCTCTTCAAGAGTCTTAAGAGCGACCTGATCCTGCTCTGCCATCATATCAACATTCCACTGCTGAACTTCTTCACCGGCCTTGGTGATAGCGTCTTTCTGCTCGTCTGTCAGGCCCTCAAACAGTTTGGTGTTGATACCGACAAGCCAAGCGTCTGCCATATGGTTCGTGAAGGAGATATATTTCTGAACTTCATAGAACTTGTTGGAATACGGAACGTCGACCGGGTTCTCCTGGCCATCCAGTGTATTCAGCTGCAGTGCGTTGTAAACTTCGGAGAAGTTCATCGGAGTTGTAACAGCGCCGCATGCGCTGAAGAACTCAACATAGAGAGAGTTGTTCGGAACTCTGAGGACAACACCTTCAAGGTCAGCCGGTGTGTTGATCGGTCTCTTGGAGTTGGTAACTTCACGGAAGGATCTTGTCCACTTGCCGACTGTTGTGATGCCCATGGAGTTTACACGATTCATAAGAGCATCGCCTGTCTCGCTGTTCAGATAATCAAGAAGCTGTGCCTGATCATCGAACATATACGGAACAGAAATGACATTGTAACCAGGCTCGAAACTTGCATAAACAGAAGTTGCAAGGATCAGCATCTGAAGAGAACCTGCTGCCAGCTGCTTGATACCTGCAGCGGTGTCGCCGCCGTAGAGAGAGCCATTACCGGAAACGGAAATATCAAGTGATCCGTTAGAGTATTCCATAGCTCTGTTAGCGAACTCGGTAGCTGCTGCATAAATGTAGGAAGCTTCCGGATCAGGAACAGCGATTGTGATCTTTGTTGCGCCTGCAGCCGGAGCTGCTGCTGCTGTAGACTCTGCTGCTGTAGACTCTGCTGCTGTAGACTCTGTTGCTGCAGCATCTGCCTGACCTGCACCGGAGCTGGAAGCGGATGATCCGCTGCTTCCGCAGCCGGCAACGGAAAGAACCACAAGCATGACTGCCATCACGGCACTAAATATCTTTTTCTTCATTCTTTTTTCCTCTTATATTAATTCACCAAATGATCTGTCTTCTCGGATCATTTAAACCAATTGGAACGAAATACATCAAGTCTCTTCCAAGTCAGTGACTTTGGATGTCAAGATCTTTTCATATCAAGATCTTTATCATGTCAAGATTTTCTCAGTCAGCGTTTATTCTGTAAATATCTTTCAGCGCGGGGTACAGACTGATATACGTTTCATACCTCTTCTGATAGACTGCATCGTAACGATGACTTGCGCGTACGACCCGGCAGACATTCTTTTCCACCTTGTCGGAAGCCTCATATACATCCTTGAAAACGCCTGCCCCGACTCCGCCTAAAAGTGCGGCTCCTACGGGGGCCATATCGCTCATATCAAGGATCTCCAGGTCCTTCCCGGTAATATCCGCCTTGATCTGAGCCCATACCCGACTCTTTGCGCCGCCTCCGATCGAAGTGAAGGAAGTAATCTTCTGTCCCGTGATGCCCTCCGCTATCTCGGACAGCTGGCGAAGGCCATAACCGCAGCCTTCAAGAACGGCCCGATTCAGCTCTTTTCTTGTTGTCTTAAGAGATACACCGAAGAACACTCCTCTGGCATAGGAATCCCAGATCGGACTTCTTTCTCCCTGCATATAAGGCAGGAATACGACGCCTCCGCATCCCGGTTCAGCCTCTGCCGCTTCCTGATTCATCAGAGTATAAGCGGTCCTGCTGTCGGCAGCCTGCTGTTTCAGGTCATCACAGAACTGATCCAGGAACCAGTTATTGGCTGCGCCTGTAAAGGACATGGCTCCCTGATAGATCCATTTCCCCGGGACTACATGACAGCGGTTGATGAAGCCTTTGTGGAAGACCGGTTTGTCCACACAGATCGTCAATACATCCGTCGTACCGACCGATTCACAGACATCCCCGGCTTTAGTAACTCCCGATGCCAGGGTAGCGCAAGGTGTGTCTGCACCACCGATGACGACCGGTGTTCCTTCTTTCAGGCCCAGTTTCAGGAGATCCTGATGTACAAGTCCACCGACCACATCTGTGGACTCACGAAGAGGCGGAAGTTTTTCACGGTCGATCCCTATTGCGTTGCAGAGATAATCGGACCACTTTTTGCCGCCTGTTGTTTCGAAAAGATTCGTATAGGAAGCATTGGAGTAATCTATTGCAAAAGCTCCGGTCATCCGCTGAGCAAGAAATGTATTCAAATGCCCGAAGTACTTTGTCTTCGCATAGACTTCCGGAAGGTTCCGCTTGATCCAGAGCATGGACGAACCGGAAAAGGCACCAGCCATAGATCCGTTTGCCGTGATTTCAAACAGCTTTTCGGAATCGACAGCCTTTAAGATGAGTTCTGCCTCTTCCTTACTCCTCCGATCCGAGTAGATAATCGGATCACAGAGAACTTCTCCGTTTTCCCCCAGAGCTACGAGCCCCGGGCAGAGGGATGAGATACCGATACCGGCAATCTCGGACATATCTATATTTTTACCCCCACGGAGCAGCCGTACACATTCGACAAATGCATTCCACATGCTTTCCGCATCAATCTGAACATAATCCTGTCTGGGTGTTATCAGGCGATAGGCCTTACTGCTGATTCCCTGAAGAGCCGCATTTTCATCGATGATCGCGACCTTCAGAGAAGTTGTTCCTACATCTACACCAAGTAAATACCTTCCCATGACACTCTCCTGATGATGAATCTTATTACTTCAGTACAAGATAGTCCTCATAATTCTTATCATTTTCTACTGTTTCAAGAAGCTCTCTTGTCTCCTTGACGCTGTAGCCCTTGTGGATCAGACGGCGAAGCGCGATAACGAGCGCTGTGACATCTTTGTAATCCCATACCCATCTGCCCATTGTAACACCGCCGACACCTGCATCCAGTGCATCGCGTGTCATCTGCAGATAGTAGTCAAGAAGTGCATCGCCTTCAAGGCCCTTCGGTGTGTCGCCGCCCTGGATAACAACGCGGAAGGAAGACGGAACGCATGCGATAACTTTTGCCATGCTCTCCGGATCGCCTGTATAAGTTGTCTTTACGACGTCCATTCCGAGTTCGCATGCACTTCTGCAGCAGTATGCGATATTTTCCCATGCTGCGCGCTTATCCGGAGCAACACTTTCACCCTTCGGATATACATGTCCGATCAGCGGCATACCGATCTTGTCGCAGTACTCGGATACTTCGCCGATACGTGCAAACTGCTCATTCTGGAAATCGCCAAGAGTGATGCATCCCATGGAAACAGCATCTGCGCCCATTCTTACAGCAGCGTCTACAGAACCGAATACAACATCATTGGTCGGAGAAGTCGGTGCATAGTTGGAAATCTTGTGAAGGATAGCGATTCCGGAACCTACATGCGGTCCCCAGCAGCGTTTCTGGATGCCGCCTGTCATTGTCATAGCATCCGGTCTGCCGGCCACGATCTTATCGATAGCGCCCTGAATATCATGAATACCTGTCATAGGAGCAATTCCTCTGGAGGTAGCATGATCAACTGTGATCGCCATCATTTTGTTGCTTTCCGGATTGACCATCCTTGAGAGCCTGACTGCCTTTCCCATTGCATACATAGGTGTAACCATTTGTAACTCCTTTCTCTTTGTGTCTGCCTTTGGCATTTGTGTGATACATTTGTTACTATTGATCAGGCACCGGGAAAATCTCCCTTCTGCCTAAACATACATTTTTATCAGTCCTCGATAACGACTTTCAGTCCGGTCCCTGCCATGTGAAGGTCCAGAGCCTGACGGAAATCATCCAGAGAGAACTTATCGGAAACGATTGCATCCAGGTCGATCATCTTCTCGCGGACCATATCAGCTGCCTGAAGGTAATCAATTCTTCTGTAAGCGGTGCTGCCTGTAACGTTCAGCTCGTTGTAGTGAATGATGGAAGCGTCGATCTCGCTGACTTTTCCTTTCGGGAATCCGGCGAAGAGGCATACCGTGCCGCCCTTCTTAGCCAGTTTCAGGATGGAATTGACCAGAGCGTTGACACCGATTGCCATAACGACTCTGTCTACGCCTTCGCCGCCTGTCTCTTCCATGATGATCTCCTCAAGGTTCTCATTCATGGAGTCGATAACTCTGGCTGCGCCAAGCTTGCTGGCGATTTCTCTCTTACCGGCATCCGGCTCACTTACATAGACCTTCTTCGCTCCGGCAATCTTGGAAAGCTGCAGATGCATCAGTCCGATCGGGCCGGCGCCGATGATAAGGACCGTGTCATTAAATCCTGTTCCGGTATTCTTCAGACCGCGGATGCAGCATGCCAGCGGCTCGATCAGTGCGCCGGCTGCAAAGCTGACATCTTCCGGAAGCTTAACAACATTACCGCTTTCGATGCAGACATCCGGAATACGGACATATTCTTCGAAGCCGCCGTTGAACTCATAACCGATCGCCTTACGATTCAGGCAGGCATTCTCTCTGCCGGAAAGGCAGGCTGCGCAATGTCCGCACGGGATGACGTTGGCGATGGCAACCTTCTCACCTACGGAGTAACCTTCAACATCTGCTCCGACTTCAGTAATAAGACCACACATCTCGTGACCTACTACAGAATCCGGACGAACACCTTTCGTCTTTGCGCCAGTAAAGATTCTCTTGTCTGTTCCGCAAAGTGCTGCGGCTTTCATCTTAATGATGAGATCCCGAGTACCGCAGACCGGCTTCTCAATATCCATAACCTCGTAATTGTTCGGATAGTTCTCAGGTCCATGCAACACAACTGCTTTCATCTGCTTTTCTCCTTTCCACTCCTTCTTGGAATATGAAATATAATTTAATTTGTTCCCGTTTCTTTTTGAAATTTTATTTCTTCTTTCATGATTAAGATATCATTTCTGAAATAATATGTCAATACCTTTTGAAATATTTGGTAGTTTCTTACAATTTATTTCAATCAATTTTGTAATATTCTTTCATCCAACTTCTCAGGTCTTACCCAAAGACACAAAAAAGGTGCTGCCACTGCTAATCAGCGACAGCACCTGTCCTTTTCGTTGTTCAATTATTCTATCTTAGTCTGACTTATCGGCCGGTTCTTTCCTATATTAATTCAGTTCCTTCTAATTCTAATTTACAATTTATTTTCTGTCGTAGCCCTTCTTGTCATGGCAATTGAATTAAGTGATTTTTCATAATCCATAAAAGCCACCTTACTGACCAGTGAGTCTATAATGGCAAGCTGGGCTATTCTGGTACTTACAGACTCTGACTGAAAAATCGTCTTGTCATAAGCAGAATAAATCACCGCATCCAAAAGCTTCTGCCTGACCAGCTGCGACCTCGGAAGACTTATGATTCCGACAGTATACGCTCCGTTTCTTTTTGCATTTTTCATGCAGCTGATCATACTGTGATTTCCGCCGGAGAAAGACACACACATCGCAACATCTCCTTCTCCTGCCAAAGATGAGGACATCAGCTGGAGATCCAGATCCTGGCACACATAAGCTCGAATACCTACTTTCAGAAACTTGTGCAGCGCATCCAAAGCGACGATCTGACTTCCCCCCGTTCCGAAAATCAATAACCTTTTCGCTTTCAAAATTCGTTCGGCTACCTCATCGATCAGATCAAAGTCAAGCTCCGCAAATGTTTCATTTAACACATTTACTTCGGCAGTAAAAATCTTCGTGCAAATCGTTCTCGTATCATCCCCCTGCTCCACATTGGGATCCAGCTGCTTCTCCCTCGGAATCAGATCTTTTGCCATATTTACCTTGAAGTCCTGGTATCCGCTGCAGCCGATCGAGCGACAAAAACGAATGATCGTGGCATCTGATACGTCTGCTTTTTTCGCCAGCTCAGAAACATTGTAGTTCAGCAGTTCTTCCGAATCGTAATTATCCAATACGTAATTCGCCACTTTTGTCTCTGTTTTTGTCAAAAAGGGAATTCTTCCTGCTATTCTGTCCTTAAATCCTGTCGCACTTCCCATATTTTTTCCTCTTCCTTCATTCTAAGCGTCTCAGAAACCAATCCTGTCATTTCATTATATCAAGCCATTCATTTTTTTTATTATAAACGAACTTTTTGCAAATATCAAAATATTCTGCGAAAGTTTTGAAATAAATACATAAACAAGGCTTTTTTTAAGAATATTTTCAATATTAATCAAATAAATGTTAACGACCAATTTTCCTGCCTCTTCTCAGGTTTGTCCCGGCGTCAGTTTTTGGAGATACTTTACAGAAAATCATAATAAGAACCGAAAAAACCCGAAAAAAATTTTTACTATTTTTTAGCCCTCCCCCGGAGACAGTCCGTATAAAAGGATGTAAGGACAAAAACAAAAAGTTAAAGTACTTATAAAGGGAGAAAAAATCATGAAGAACAGAGTCGTAGCAATCATCGTAGCAGCAACAGTGGCAATCGGAATCGGTGCAGGTGTCGGCGGTGCATGCGCATACAAAAATCATATGGATCATGCACAGGCATCTAAGATCGAAGCTACAGTAGAAAATGCAGCTCCGGAAGTTGCAGCGACTGACAATAAGGCAGATGAGCCGAAGGCTGAGACGATCACAGCGAAGCCGGTCCAGAAAACGGACGCACAGAAAGCCGCTGAGAAAAAGGCTGCTGAGAAGAAAGCCGCTGAGCAGAAGGCTGCTGTCGAAGCCGCTGAGAAGAAAGCCGCTGAAGAAAAAGCTGCCAAAGAAGCTGCCCAGAAGAAAGCTGCCAGAGTAAAGGCCGAAAAGGAAGCTGCCCAGGAAAAGGCTGCTAAGGAAAAGGCCGCTAGAAAAGCTGCCCAGAAGAAAGCTGCAAAGGAAGCTGCCAAGAAGGAAGCCGCCAGAAAGAAAGCTGCCCAGGAGAAAGCCGCTAAGGAAGCTGCTGCTAAGAAAGCCGCTCAGGAGAAGGCTGCTAAGGAAGCCGCTGCTAAGAAAGCCGCCCAGGAGAAAGCTGCCAAAGAAG
>DMAZ01000019.1:10759-10894 GCA_003446335.1 Lachnospiraceae bacterium
CTGCTGAGAGAAAGGCTGCCCAGGAAAGAGCTGCAAAGGAAGCTGCTGAGAGAAAGGCCGCTGAGGAACAGGCTGCAAGAGAAGCTGCTGAGAGAAAAGCCGCTGAGGAACAGGCTGCAAGAGAAGCTGCTGAGA
>DMAZ01000259.1 GCA_003446335.1 Lachnospiraceae bacterium
TGACACCGGGCATGATGCTTTCCATAACGAAAAATTCCAAAAGATAAAAGGATCGAAAACATCATCAGCAGGAAATAAGAGCAGGGGGCTGTACAAGCCCCCTGCTCTTATTTCCTGCTGATGATATTATCCGGATAAGAGTCATCTCGTAACAAATGTCATGAGTATCCTGTGCCGTAGATTACGATCAGCTCATATAATCTCCGTTGTAGCTCACGAGAACCGCGCTGATCACACCGTTGATCCCCGCCATGGCATTGATGAAATCGGTATTATCACTCTTCAGCCTGACTTCCATATTAAGTTCCACAAGACCTTTCTGTGCAGTCTTGCTCTTGACAGACCACTTCGAGACGTGCTTGCTCAGATACTCCTGCGCAGCTTTTTCCGCCTCATGATTCTCACAGCGAAGGACCACTATGTATGGTCTCGTATAGGTCTTGTGATTCACGAACAGGATCAGGACCAGACCGATAATTATACTTCCGAGGACAGCCAGCGGAATCAGTCCTGCCGCAAGAACAATGCCGGCAGCGATCGACCAGAAGAGAAAAGCAATATCCAGCGGCTCTTTGATTGCTGTACGGAAACGCACGATCGACAGGGCGCCGACCATGCCGAGAGAAAGCACTGCATTGCTGGTAACGGCCAAAATGACGAGCGTTGTGATCATGGTCAGGGCCACCAGAGTAATTCCGAAGCTGGCGGAATACATGACACCGCGATACGTTTTCTGGTAGATAAAATAAATGAACAGACCGATCAGGAACGAAAGTAGTAAGGCGACGATCATATCAGCGATGCTGATGGCGGAAACGTTCTCCAGGAAACTGGATTTGAAAATATCACTAAAGCTCATATAAAAACTCCCTTCTGAATTCGAGTAATTCAATCATACATTCTGCAGGCCGCATATTTTGAAAATGCCGCTGCCCTTCTGTTCTCCAGATGGACCGCATCCCGTATGATTTCCGGTAAAAATTCATCCCACTTGACTTCCAAAATGATCGGATCATCCGGTACCGGCACCATCGGTGTATCCGGATTCAGAAAATCCGTGCTGCAAAGTCCTGTCCTGATATTGTAATCGAGCGTGATCCGGACATTTCCGGCGGGATATACGAACGGTTCCCGCGTATAGTCAACAATCGTTTTCGCGCGAAGGCCCGTCGTCCTCATATCGACATACATCTCCCGGATCAGTTCCGAGGGATCATTTCCCATCCAGTCGATTTCTCCGTCTGCGATCGACTGCGCCTGCTGCGGTGTCAGGGAAGCAGTTTCTTTCCAGCCGAGATTATTCCACTTGCTTTTCTTCTCCAGACGGATAAAAGACGGATCGTTATTATAATATCTGATCCGGAATTTCTTTCGGTTATCAACACCATCCATTTTTTCCCTCAGAGCTTTGTCCGTAAGCGTGTCAAAATAGAGGCTCCGAATCAGATATTTCCCATCATTGGCATGCGTATCGGGACAGGTGATCACCCTCATCCGTGCCCGTATGATGAGCATATCCATATAATTGATCTGGTGTTTCCATTCATGTCTTAGTTTCATGATCTACCTTTATTCCACAGTTCCTTAACACTTAGCGCTCGTGTTTTTCCTGCTCCTACATATAGAAGAGCTCCGTTTCCTGAAAAAGGATAGGCTCGGCCTGTGTAAGAACTGTGACCATTTTCAGAAGATTTCGAGTCCGCTCAAACATATCGTTCCACGGTATAATAGCGCATACTGCAGACCGAAATCAAGAAAAATACCGAAGTATCCGAAAAATCTCATGATTCTTGCACATACTCCGGTAATCAGGTAATTTTCTCTTTCAGAGATTAAATTATTCTGATTCCTCTTCTTCCGGAATCAGTTTCGCCAGACTGAAAAGCGGCACGAACGGCAGAAGGATCGGAACTGTCCTGGTATATCTTCTGTACCGCGAGTCGTTTCCGTATTTTCGATCCTGCCTCATTTCCTGCCTCAGGGCAGCCGCGAACATAACAATAATGATACCTATATATCCCAATGTTGCCAGGATCCACTGAATCGGTCCTCTGAGGGCTGTCACACCCGAAACATAGACGCCCGTCCAAAAGACGATCTCCCCGAGATAATTCGGGCAACGGACAATCCGGTAAAGACCCTTATTCACATATTTCTCCGGATTCTTTTTCTTGGCGGCTGTCTTCTGCATATCCGCCACACTCTCCAGCAAAAGCCCGATGACCATGATCACGGCTCCGATGCAGGTCGAAAGATCATACGTCCCGCCGTTCGAAAGTCTGAAAAGGATCGGGGATACCTCCAGCGTATAGAACAGGGAGCAGCCGATCCAGGAAACGATCCTGCCTGCGAAGGAAACAGACATATTCTGCTCATTCTCCATTGCTGCTGCATAAGATGTCACCTTCAGTTCCCGGATCAGCAGATATCCTCCGAGCCGACATCCGTACAGAAACAGCAGCAGGCAGATAAAAAGCATTAATCCGCTCATATAGCGGCGGAAAAATACAGCCATGGTGATGCCCATCGCCGCAACAGAAAAGCCATAGCCTATGCTCGTGAACCATATATATTTCCTGAATCCCACCAGGCTGATCAGCAGTGCGGTCAGAAATAGCACAAGGTAATGCATATTATATCCTCCGGGTATAAAAAAAACGTATTTTATCCGCATTCACATAAGTGCATTATACACCACTTTTATTCTTCGTTCAACTTAATTAATTTCGTCGAACTGATGACCCTCTCTAAAATGACAAACATTCGCAATCATATCAACTTTGAGGTATAATGTATCTTATCGAAAGCAGCGAAGCGTTCGCGAGTCTATCGTATCGCTTTGTTGATAGTATATCGATCGGAAGCAGCGAAGTCGCCGGCCGCGTTAGCGGCTTTCACTTATAGAAACCGAAAACGGAGGTCAGTATGAGAACCAGGGAACTGCTTGAAAAAGACAAGGAGCGTCTTTACGCAAGACTCGTAAAAGCCGATACCCCGGACCAGACCGTGCAGGCACTGGAAGAGGAACTGAGCAGGATTCAGATCCAATACGGCGAACTCGAACCGGACGAGACACTGTCCCGGGAAGCCTCCTATTCGCTCCAGACTGCCAGAGCTGCGCTCTCTCTGGTCGACAGTACCGGAGAAATCAGGACTTATGACCGTACAGACCGTACGCAGAAAACACCAAAAGGCAGATACATTATCCCATTAGCGGGAGGCATGGGGCTCGGCGTCGTGGGAGCACTGCTTCTTACCGGCGCCCCGGACGCATTTGTCACCCTTGGCGGGATTCTTCTTGCAGCTGCGCTCTGTCTCACTGCTGTCGGAGGATATAATTTCGGCAGAAGGAAAAATATCCCCGCCCAGTCGGAGCAGTACATAGATGTGCGGATGGACAACGATAAAATATACAGGAACCTCGGCGCTGTACTCACCGTGATCGACCACAATCTGGAAGATGCAAAACTGAGCGATCAGGCAGAACAGTCGGATTCACCGTCTGCGGGCGATCTTCCGGATGAGGAGCTGAAACTCCTGGCTTCCCTGCTGGAGACGGCATATGCATCACTTGATACGGACGAAAGCCGGCAGTCCGTCTCAGATATCAAATTCTACCTGCATAAGCGAGGCATCGAAGTCGTCGACTACAGTGATGAAACGAATATGTATTTCAACCGTATGCCTGCATCGAGAACATGCACGCTGAAACCGGCTATCGTAAAAAATAAGGTCGCATTGATCCGGGGCATGGCGGCTGTAAAGAGCCGCTAAGGATTGCTTCCGCTGCCGGACAGAACGGCCGCAAATTCATTGAAAAGGAGTTCATATGGAACGCTTTTTTGGTTTTGATCTCGGAGACGCGGAAAGCGCAGTCTCTTATTTGAAAAAAGAAGGTATGAAAAATCCGGAGATCATCCCTGTCAGGGATGCCGGAAGCTTCATCACGGCCTATGCAAGGCTCAGCGATCAGACGCTTCTCATCGGTGAGGAAGCCTGCTACAATCCTGACGCGGAAGAGAGAAAGATCCGCTTCAAAAGCCGTTTTCTGGTAGATCCGACGGTCGACAGAGATATAAAGAGTTTTGCCGCCGGTGTACTGGGTGAGTTGTACACGGGAGGCGATCTCGTTCAGGGCGAGGACTGCTGCTTTTATGTCGGCTGTCCGGCGGGATGGAATAAAAATGACCGGGAGAGATACCGCAGGATTTTCGAAAAGACCGGGTATCCCCCGACGAAGATCATCTCCGAGTCACGTGCCGCTCTTGTCAGCGCCTGCCGCTCGAAACATCTTCAGGTCGGATATGATATTCTCTCCCATCCCGTTCTTGTTGTGGACATCGGTTCCTCCACTACGGATTTTGCCTACATAGCCGGCGGCCGCGAAGTGGAGCTTCGCACAGGAGGGGAGGTCTTCCTGGGCGGAGGTGTTATGGATGAGATCCTGCTGGAAGAATCTGTCTCCGCATCGAAAGATTCAAGACTCATTCGGGATGTCTTTGAAAGGAGCGTCTCCTGGAAAAATTACTGTGAATTTGCCGCCAGACGCCTGAAAGAAAAGTATTTTGCCGATGAAGAATACTGGAAATCCCACGATTGCACACAGACCGTTCAGATCGTTTACGACAGACCGGTCCGCCTGACTCTGCGTATGAACGAAAAAATTGCCGACCGTCTGCTGAACAGAAAGGTCGACAGTCTGCACGGAAAATCCTTCCGCGAGGTATTTGTTGAGAGTCTCAGGGAGACGAGCCGCAATATAACCGGAGATCACCCGGATCTGATCTTTATGACCGGCGGTGTCTCCAGGCTGCCGGCCATCGCGGACTGGTGCCGTGAAGTCTACCCCGATGCAGTTATCATCACTGAGCTGAATCCCGAGTTCTCCGTCTCGAAAGGACTTTCCTGGTGCGGAAGTATCGACGAGGAGATGCGCGAATTCGAGGAAGAACTTCAGAATCTGATCGATTCCACCATAATCGAGAGGATCGTGACCGAACAGATCGACAGCCTTTATATGGGTGCGGTCGATGCGCTGACGAACCCGATTCTGAAAAACTGTGTCGTCCCGATCATGGACAGGTGGAGAAGCGGCCAGATCGAAAAGCTTTCTGAGATCGACGGTGAGCTTAAGAAAGAAATCGAATCATACCTGCACACAGATGAAGCAAAGAACCTGCTGGTAGATCCGGTCGCCTCGTGGCTCAGAAAATATATCGCTCCGGAACTCGAACAGTACACCATGCCGATCTGCCTGCGCCACAAAATTCCCTACCGCGCTCTGAGCCTGAACTCCTATCTTTCTCTCTCCGAGATCGATATCAGGCTGAATGCGAAGACGGTATTTGCCGTGGAACAGCTCACCTGGATGATCGACACGATCATCTCCATTCTGGTCGGACTTCTCTGCGGCGGAAGCGGTGTCGCTCTGATCGCGAACGGGCTCCCGGGCATATTTGCCGGTGCGGTACTCTCCCTCATCATCCTCTTTCTCGGAAAGAACCGGATGCAGTCTGCCCTCCTCAAGGTCAATATCCCGCTTCCGATGAGGAAAATGCTTCCGAAGAAGTATTTTGAGAATCATCTGGAGAGCATCACGGACGAGGTCAGGGCGGGATTCTATGAATCCCTCGAGAAGGACAAGAATGATGAGATCTCCGAGCGTCTGGTCGGTGAGATCTCCGATCAGATCGAAGATTGCCTGACCAAAATGGCGCGCGTGGTGGAGATCCCTCTGGTGAGCTGAGAAAGTCCTGAGTACTTTTTTATCTCGGTTCGCGGCCCTCTTTAAATACTTTCATCATCTCATTTGTAAGAGAAAGCTCATCCGGCTGCAGGATCACATCTTCGCGGGCGGTCCATTTGCCGACCTTCAGTTCATCCGTATCCAGATGGATCGTCGGATCGCCGTCCACATCGCAGAAATAGCCCGAAAGAATATTATCGGCGATGCCCCACGGCTGGGATTTGTAATAACGGATATTCTTTACGTGAAGTCCCGCTTCCTCCATGACCTCACGCTCAACGGTCCCCTCGAAAGACTCGCCGATCTCGGTGAACCCCGCGATCAGGGCATAGTAAGAATACAGCCGTGCTCTGTACTTGGTCAGCAGGATTTTGTCGCCGTTCGTCACGCCGACAATGACCGCGGGGGCGATCCGGGGATAGATGATGCGACCGCATTTCGGGCAGATGATCGACCTCTCGACCTCTCCGAGAACGGTCCGGCTGCCGCAGGTGCCGCAGAAAACATTATCGTTGTACCATCCCGCCAGCTGCTGAGCGGTGAACATGGCAAATGTCAGCAGGGAGTCCATATTCCCGTCATTCCGCAGGGCATGCACCGTCTTGTACACGCATCCTTCCGGCACGAAGGAGTCGCGTATAAGGAAATATTCCGTCTCGTCAACTGAAAAGAGATAGATGGCTTCCGCCTCCGCCGGGAATTCTCTGCGAAGCGG
>DMAZ01000188.1 GCA_003446335.1 Lachnospiraceae bacterium
GGATCGCCCTGACGGCCGGAACGACCTCGCAGCTGATTGTCAATTCGTCTCGACTCATGGCGTTCGGTTCCGACGATCTTCAGACCGCCTGCTGCCCTTGCCACATCATCCAGCTTAATATCCGTACCACGTCCGGCCATGTTCGTAGCAATTGTGACAGCGCCCGCTTCTCCGGCATGCGCTACGATCTCCGCTTCCATCTCATGGAACTTTGCGTTAAGAACGGTATGCTCAATGCCCTCTCTCTTTAAAAGTTTCGAGATATGCTCGGATACATCGATCGTAATTGTGCCGACCAGTACAGGCTGCTTTTTCGCATGAGCTTCCCTGACCGCCTCTACGACTGCATGATACTTCTCTCTCTTTGTCTTGAAAACAGCATCATCAAGGTCAACACGCTGTACCGGAACGTTGGTCGGGATCGAGATAACATCCATGCCGTAAATATCCCTGAATTCCTGTTCTTCTGTGAGAGCGGTACCGGTCATACCACATTTCTTATCAAACTTGTTGAAGAAGTTCTGGAAGGTGATCGTTGCCAGTGTTCTGGACTCCTGCTTTACCTTCACCTTCTCTTTCGCTTCGATTGCCTGATGCAGACCGTCCGAATAGCGTCTTCCCGGCATGATACGTCCGGTAAAGTCATCTACGATCAGGACCTGATCATCCTTGACGACGTAGTCCTGATCTCTGTGCATCAGATAGTTCGCGCGAAGGGCGAGATCGACATTATGCTGAATTTCGAGATTCTCCGCATCCGACAGGTTCTCGATATGGAAGAACTGCTCAACTTTCTTCACACCGTCTTCGGTAAGAGTGACGATTTTATCCTTCTCATTGACAATAAAATCACCGGTCTCCGTAATTTCCTCGCCCATGATCGCGGCCATCTTGGTCATTTCGCCGGAAGCCTCTCCTCTGACCAGCTGCCTTGCAAGTATATCGCAGACTTCATATATCTTCGTGGACTTACCGCTCTGTCCGGAAATGATCAGCGGTGTACGTGCCTCATCGATCAGGACGGAGTCGACCTCATCGATGATGGCATAATGCAGGCCTCGCTGAACGAGCTGTTCCTTATAGATGACCATATTATCACGCAAATAATCAAAACCGAGCTCATTATTCGTGATATAGGTTATATCACAATTGTACATCTCACGGCGTTCATCCGGTTTCATCGGCTGAAGGACGCAGCCGCATGTAAGTCCGAGGAAGCGATGGACTTCACCCATCCAGTCCGCGTCACGCTTAGCCAGGTAATCATTTACCGTAACAACGCAGACACCTTTTCCCTCAAGCGCATTCAGATAAGCAGGCAGCGTACAGACGAGTGTCTTACCTTCACCTGTTCTCATCTCCGCGATCCTGCCCTGATGCAGAATGACACCGCCGATCAGCTGTACATGAAAATGCTCCATTCCCAGAACACGTTTTGCAGCTTCTCTGACTACTGCATAGGCCTCCGGAAGGATATCATCAAGCGTCTCGCCATTTGAAAGACGTTTCTTGAACTCAGGAGTTTTAGCCTGCAACTCCTCATCCGAAAGAGCCTGCATTTCCGGCTGAAGAGCCTCTATCTTCTTTACGATCGGCATGATTCGTTTTAATTCACGGTCACTATGTGTACCAAATATCTTTTCTAAAAATCCCATTAACTGTCTCCTTTTAATGCAGCCCACCGCCTGCACGGGCGATGGCGTCTTCACTGAGATATAATAACACGCAAAAAAACTTAACACAATGAGATATACGATAAAATCCCACCTGTACTCCCTGACGAAATAATGTATGGAGCCGGAAGAAACAGCTTTTTCCCATGATACAAAAAGACAGCCGCAGTGTGCGGCTGTCCCGATCATCTATAGTTCAGGATCATACATCCGGTTCGATCAGTCCGTATGTGCCTCCTTTTCTTTTATATACCACATTGGTCTCATCTGTCTCCGCATTGACAAATACGAAGAAGTTATGGCCCAAAAGTTCCATCTGAACGCAGGCATCTTCCGGATACATCGGCTTGATTTCAAATCTCTTAATACGCGTG
The DNA here is from genome assembly GCA_003446335.1 of Lachnospiraceae bacterium. The sequence continues at coordinate 2,048 of DMAZ01000188.1, forward strand.
ATCGGAATTTCATCCTCCGCCTGATCAAAATCCCTTTCGATGAAAGCTTTCTGGAAGCTCTCAACGTTCTGATGCTTGTCGATCAGTTTCTTCTTGTACTTCTTCAGCTGACGTTCAATTACTTCCTCTACCAGATCGATTGATACGTACATATCATTGCTGACCTGCTCCGAGCGGATAATGTTGCCCTTTACAGGTACTGTCACTTCCACTTTCTGTCTGTCTTTCTCAACAGAAAGCGTTACGATACATTTCGTGTCCGGCGAGAAGTATTTTTCAAGCTTTCCGAGCTTGTCTTCCACTGCATTGCGAAGACCTTCACTGACTTCGAGGTTTTTACCGCTGATTACAAACTTCATATGGTCACATCCTTTACGGTTTACTCGGAGAAATATAGGATGACCTGGTAAGCTCATCCATGACCCCTGCTTAGATTATAACCAATGCACAAAGATTTTTCAAGTATTCATACAATTTCACGCTATTTTCACAAATTGTAGATACGCTTCACATAATCTCTGCCCTCATAGAACGAAAAAAGCAGAGGATCCCTATCCTCTGCAGAACTTCACGACATCTCTGTACGGAAGATTTCCACCATAAATATCAAGAGCCGAACCCACCGTGCCATTCACACGGCCGCATCCCGCAAGACGCAGATCCGCAAGGTCCTCAATAGAACGGATACCTCCTGCGTACGTCACCGGTATCTCATCAAGGCCGGCCAGTATCTTCACCAGCTCCGGATCGAAGCCGTTCCCTTTTCCCTCCACGTCAATACCATGGACAAGAAACTCGCTGCAAAAACCATACAGATATTTCAAAAGATCTATTGTGACTTTCGTATCTGTAAATTTCTGCCATCGGTCCGTGCATATATAGTACTGCCCGTCCTCCTTTTTTCTGCAGGAAAGATCAAGGACCAGATGATCTCTCCCAACTGCCTTCACGAGTTCGTTCAGACGATCCATGGAGATCCTTCCGTCCGAGAATACATAGCTTGTGACGATTACATGGCTGGCACCGGCATCTATAAATTCCCGTGCATTATCTGCCCGAATGCCGCCGCCGACCTGAAGACCGCCCGGATAGGCCCGCAGTGCTTCCTCAGCCTGCTTTCTTGTCGCTCCGTAGTAAGGAGAAGAGACAGCGTTCAAAAGAATTACATGCCCCCCGGCAAGTCCGTCTCTTCGGAACATTTCAGCGTAGCTCGCAGCGGAAAGACCGCTCACAAAATTTTCGCTGGCAGCGTCCCCCGCGTCGCGGAGGCTGCTGCCAACGATCTGTTTTACTTTTCCGTTATGAATATCAATGCACGGACGAAATTCCATATTCCCTCCGCATTCAGCCGATCACGTCAGCCATATCATACATACCGGCACCCTTGCCTGCCATGAACTTGGCTGCCTGCACCGCTCCCTTGGCAAAGATAGCCCTTGAATATGCGGTATGTTTGAACTCGATCACCTCATCCTGTCCGGCAAATATCACATCATGGATACCTACGACCGTCCCTCCGCGAAGCGCTGAGATTCCTATTTCCTTGTCATCGCGGGGCTGTCTTCTGCCACTTCTGTCATATGTAAAATGATAGCCTTCGCCTGCTCCTTCGTTCAGGGCTTCCGCAAGTGCGATTGCAGTACCGCTCGGTGCATCGACCTTCCTTCTGTGATGCATCTCTTCCACTTCCATATCATAACCGGCCGGAGCCAGTGTCGCGGCAGCTTCCTTCAGCAATTTCAGAAGAAGATTTACACCGAGAGACATATTCGCGGAGCGGAGTATGGCAATTTTTTCAGATGCTTCCTTCACTTTCTGAAGCTGTTCCCCGGAAAGGCCAGTTGTGCACAGCACGACCGGCAGAGACCGTGCCACGGCATAGTCAAGAAGACCGTCAACCGCCTTTGCATTTGAAAAATCTATAATGCAGTCAGCTTCCTCACTGCATTTTCCCGCATCGGTATAGACCGGGTACTCTCTGTTGCCAAGGTCGACCACATCAATACCGGCAGTGATCCTCACATCCTTGTCAGCTGCGATCATATCCGTCACCACTGCTCCCATATGTCCGCTGCAGCCGTGTAAAATCACATTGATCATATCATGCTCCTTTCCGAAGGCTTTTCCATTTCTTATTTAAGACATCCAAAGTCGATCATGGCTTTCCTCAGGATCTCCTGATGAGCCGTCTCCATCTCCGTGAGGGGAAGTCTCGGCTTTCCAACATTGAAGCCCTGCATATTAAGCGCAGCCTTGACCGGAATCGGGTTCACTTCACAAAACAGCGCTTTGATCAGCGGAAGAGCTTTCAGCTGAATCTCTGTAGCCTTCGCGAAATCTCCTTCAAGGCAATAACGGGTCATTTCGTGCGTCTCCTTCGGGGCAACATTTGCAAGAACAGAGATAACACCGATTCCGCCGAGACTCATGAGTGGAACGACCTGATCATCGTTCCCGGAATAAATGTCAATTTTTCCGTCCGAAAGGTTTGCAAGCTCCGCGATAGCGCTGAAATCTCCGCTGGCTTCCTTGATTGCTTTTACGTTCTCATTTCTCTTCGCGATCTCGACCATGGTAGCCGGCTGGATCTTCGTACCGGTCCTGGAAGGAACATTATAGAGGATACACGGGAGAGATGTTGCAGAAGCAATTGCGGAGTAATGCTCCACAAGACCTGCCTGTGTTGCCTTATTATAATACGGAGTGACGAGCAGCAGGCCGTCAGCCCCGAGCTTTTCCGCCTCCTCTGACATCATGATCGCATGGGCCGTATTATTGGACCCGGTCCCGGCAATGACCGGAATCCGCCCTTTCACTACATCCACCGTAAACTTTATGACTTCAAGATGTTCGTCATCATCCAGTGTCGGAGCCTCACCGGAGGTACCGCATGTGATGATCGCATCCGTATGATTGGCGATCTGGTCCATAAGAAGTGCCTCATACGATTCATAATTGACCTCTCCGTTCTCTTTCATAGGAGTGACAATAGCGACTCCCGACCCTTTAAAAACAGACATAATGCCTCCTCTTTCAACGAATTCAAATCTCGCATCTCTTATATGAGATGACAGTTGACTATAATTGTACCTTCACGAATATCGGCTGTCAAGCCATGTCGAAGACGTATGCGCTTCGGCCATTTACGACTTACCGGTTCATATTGGCTCTCTTTCTGAGCCTGGAATCCAGGATCCTCTTCCGGATCCTGAGGGATTTCGGTGTCACCTCAAGAAGCTCATCCGTATCTATATAATCGAGAGCCTGTTCCAGAGAAAGTATTCTCGGCGGTGTGAGCGTGAGCGCTTCATCGGCACTCGATGAACGGGTATTGGTGAGATGCTTCGTCTTGCAGACGTTGATCTCGATTTCCTCCGTCTTGGCACTCTCGCCTACGACCATTCCGGCATAGACTTTCTCACCCGGACCGATGAAGAGGGCACCTCGCTCCTGTGCCGCAAAGAGTCCGTAGGCGACAGCCTCGCCGTCTTCGAAGGCGATGAGGGATCCGTTCTTACGGAATGACATATCGCCTTTATAGGGTGCGTAGGAATCAAAGACCGAATTCATGACGCCCGTCCCTTTCGTAGCGGTCAGGAAGTCCCCGTGAATACCGATCAGGCCCCTGGCCGGGATCAGGAACTCCAGTCTCTGAGAGCCGTCAGACAATGTGGACATACTGCGGAGCTCACCTTTTCTCTCCGAAAGCATACTGATGACCGTTCCGGAGAAATCGGAAGCCACATCAACAAAGCACACCTCCATCGGCTCGAGTCTTCGTCCCTGGTCATCCGTCCTGTAGATGACCTCCGCCTTGGAGACAGCGAACTCATATCCTTCCCTGCGCATGGTCTCGATAAGAACAGAAAGATGCAGTTCTCCTCTTCCGGAAACGCGGAAAGTATCCGTATTTTCGGTATCTTCTACCCGAAGTGAAACATCCGTATTCAGTTCCCGCATAAGCCGCTCTCGGATCTGTCGTGATGTACAGTACGTTCCCTCGCGTCCCGCGAACGGACTGTCGTTCACGATAAAATTCATGGATATCGTCGGCTCGGAAATTTTCTGGAAAGGAATCGGATCTTCCTCTCCTATCTTACAGATCGTATCTCCGATCTGAAGATCGCCAATACCCGAAATTGCAACAATCGAACCGATCTCCGCCTTCTGGACATCCACTTTGGAAAGACCGTCGAACTCATACAATTTCGTAATTCTCGTTTTCTCGTGGATCGCGGGATCATGATAATTGACACGAACGATCTCCTGACCTACGGAAATAGAGCCGTTGTCAACTTTCCCGATACCGATACGTCCAACATATTCATTATAGTCAATCGTTGAAATAAGGATCTGTGTTCCCTTTTCCGGATCGCCTTCAGGGGCGGGAATGTAATCTATGATCGTCTCGAAGAGCGGCTTTAAATCCACAGCTTCATCTCCGACTTCCCGGACACATGTTCCCTCACGTGCAGACGCGAAGAGGAACGGACACTCCAGCTGTTCATCAGACGCGTCAAGATCCATGAGCAGTTCAAGCACCTCATCCACGACTTCTTCCGGACGGGCTTCCACTCTGTCTATCTTGTTAATGCAGACAATAACCGGCAGATCCAGAGCGAGGGCTTTCTTCAGAACGAATTTTGTCTGAGGCATGGT
>DMAZ01000122.1 GCA_003446335.1 Lachnospiraceae bacterium
CCTCTGCGTCCCGAACGCAGCGCTCTACCAAACTGAGCCACGCATCGATATGTTCCGCACTCCGTGCGTCACAACAGAAGTAATTATATTAAAGAAAACCTGAACTGTCAAGAATCTTTTTAAAAAACTTTAAATATTCTAAAGCAGTTCCGATCGCAGCTTTCCGTCTCAATAAAAGAACCGGCGCCCCGCGCCGGTTCCCGTTCTTCTCTTTTGAGTTTTTAACCTACACGGTAGACCTCCGTGTAGTCCAGACCAAAGTCCAGAGCCTCCTCATGCGTATCAAAATAGATATCGACATGTCCGTAAGGCGTTCCGCGATCCTCCACAGTGTAAACATCACCGTAGATCATAAGCTTTGTTCCGAAATCAACTCCGCCCATCGCGACCGTGTGGCCGGATGTCGGCATAACACCGCTGGCTGTCGCATTTCCTGCCGTTCCGCAGCACTTTGCGCAATTGCAGTATGCAGTGATCTTGAAGTTGCCGAGCAGCTCGCCCGATGACGAAGCTTCCTCAGCCTGAGCCTGCGCTGCCGCTTCTGCTTCGGCCTGAGCCGCCGCTTCCTCCGCTGCCGCCTGGGCTGCCGCCGCCTGAGCTGCTGCCGCTTCCGCTGCCGCCTGAGCCGCTGCCCTGGCTGCCTCCGCTTCTGCCTGAGCTCTCTGCGCCTCAGCCTCTGCCTGGGCCTGTGCCGCCGCCTGAGCTGCCTCCGCCTGGGCTGCTGCCGCTTCCGCTGCCGCATCAGCCTCAGCCTGGACCTGGGCTGCCTCCGCCTGAGCTGCTGCCTGTTCCGCGGCTTCCTGCGCCTGAGCCTCAGCTGCCGCCTGAGCCGCCTCTGCCGCCTGACGCGCAAGCTCCGCTGCTGCTTCATCCGCCGCCGCATCAGCGAGTTCCGCTGCCTCCTGGGCCGCCTCAGCCTCTGCCTGAGCCTGGGCTGCAGCTTCCGCAGCCTCGGCTGCCTGAGTTTCATAAGCTTCCATTGCAGCCTGCTCCGCTGCTCTCTGAGCGGCATACGCAGCTGCTTCCGCTGCTCTGCGCTCCGCTTCTCTCGCAGCCTCTTCCTCAGCAGCAAGTCTTTCTTTTAAAGATTCAATACGATCCTGCTCTTCTTCGATCCGGGCCTGCAGTTCAGAAGCTCTCATAGTCTCTTCACTGATACTTTCGGTATAAGCTGCGATCTGAGCGTCCGTTGAGCCTGCTACTTCCTGGACCTCAGCCTTTTTGGCTTCCTGCTCAGCCTTAAGGTTTTCGAGATTCTTCTCTTCGTCCTCAAGCGTTGCCTGCTGCGTCTCCACAGCAGCCTTCGCAGCTTTGTAATCTTCCAGCCGCTCACGGTCATAGGCAGTCATTTCCTGTATTCTGCCTGCACGCGTAAGGAAATCGGTAATATCCCGGGTCTCAAGTAGTGATACGATAAAATCCGTACTTCCCTTCTCATACATATATCGGATGCGATTCTTCATATCCTCAAACTGGGATTGTTCCTCGATTTTAGCCCGCTGCACAGAAGCTTTTGCCATCTCGACTTCTGTTTTCTTTACCTCGATCTGATTGTTCAGGTCGGTAAGCTCATTTGACAGATCTGTGAGCTGCGTATTCAAGTCATCCAGGAAAGACTGCAGCTCGCCTTTTTCGCTCTGCAGGACATCTATACGGCTGTTCGTTTCCGCAAGAGAAGATTCTGCTTCGGATTTTTCAGCCTGGGCACTCGCGATCTCATCTCTTGTATCGGCATAGGTCGATACCGTACCGGCACAGACCAGAGACATCGCGAGAATTACACTTGTCAGTCTTTTTCTAAACATAGCAAAATAGCTCCTTTCTGTTGCATGATTATAGCATGCTTCGTAACAAAAAGGAAGAAATATTTAATATTTGTAATATTTTTGTAATATTTTGACCTGTTTCAAAGATTTACTCACTAAATTGCTGCCTGTATTTTGTTTGACCAACGCTATTAACATTAAAAGTATTCCATTTTTATTAATTTTGCAAATGAAAAGAAGCACCGCCTTTGCGATGCCTCTTTCTCTTTCAAGCAGTAACAAGTAGTCGGGTATGAGTAACATGGGTGTCAATTATGCCTTAACCTATGGGGTCAGATTAAATTAAAGGAAGCTGCCTCCGCTTCCGCTTCTTCCTGTGCGATTGTTTCAGAATATTTATTCAGAATGATCTCCTGAATCTCATTTCTGGTCGATGAGTTGATCGGATGTGCGATATCTCGATATTCGCCATCCGTTGCCTTTCGGCTGGGCATTGCAATGAAGAGACCTTTCTCACCCTCGATGACCTTAATATCATGTACGACAAATTCGTCATCAATGGTTATCGAGACCACAGCCTTCATTTTGCCTTCTTTAGCTACTTTACGCACCCTAACGTCTGTAATATTCATAAATACCCCTTTCCCGTGTCCGCTTTCCTCGCTACCGTCCAGATTCCGTAAGGTCAGTTTTTTTCGATAACGATCTTAATTTCATCCGTCCCGCGATAGTCCGAATCGGGTCTTAAATTGTTGCGGCTTTCAACGATGCAGTTTTCAATGTGCGAATTATCACCTATGTAGACGTCATTAAGAACGATCGAATTTCTGATAATACAGTTCTTTCCGACAAATACTTTTTTAAAGATCAATGAGTTTTCCACCGTGCCGTTAATGACACTGCCCGATGATATGAGGCTGTTCTTAACGGTACTGCCATCATTGAATTTTGCCGGAGGATTATCACTTTGCTTTGAATATATATTCGGATACTGACGGAAGAAGAAATCGCGCACCTCTGGTTCCAGGAAATCCATATTCGTATGATAATACGATTCAACTGTCGACATACTTCTCCAGTAAGAATTCAGCCGGAACCCATATATTTTTTTTACATCCGCAAACTTTATCAGAATGTCTTTAACTATGTCCGTCCCTCCCGCTGCAATACATTTCTGCAGCAATTCAATGAGGAGACGTCGACGAATGATATAGATTCCGGTAGGAACGTATCCACCTTCGGATCCGGTCGGAGCCGGTCCTATTTCCGTAATACGATCTGCATCATCCATCTTCACTGTGCCGAATCTGCTTTCTTCTTCCTCTGTACCTCTGGCACAGACAAGAGTGATATCGGCACCTTTTTCCAGGTGGTACTCAAGCAGACTTTCAAAGTCGATCTTGCAGATACCATCCGCGGAAGCAATTACCACGTATGGTTCATGGTTATTTCTGAGATAGGCCAGATTCTGATAAATAGCATCGGCATCTCCGCTGTACCACCATTTGTTCGTGAAATTGTTCACTGCCGGCGGGAACACATAAAGTCCACCTTGCTTACTTCCAAAATCCCACCATTTCGATGAGCTCAGGTGCTCATTCAATGACCGCGCGTTATATTGAGTCAGGACCGCGACCTTCTTGATGCGAGAATTCGACATATTGGAAAGCGCGAAATCAATTGCGCGGAAACTTCCAGCGATCGGCATTGCCGCAACGGTTCTTCTATTGGATAGCTCCCGCATCCGGTTATTGTCTCCACCGGCCAAAATGATTCCGATTGCTCTCATGCATTATCACCTTCTTTCTGAACCGGAATGATAGCACAACCGGACTCAAGTATGCCGTTCGGATAATCACTGTCATCTGTCATACCTGATATGACTGTGTTCCTTCCGATTTTTACATCCGACGGGATAACTGCATTTTCCCCGATGATCGCCAGATCCGTATTATATAATGCCGGATCCAGCTTACTTGGAACAAACTCTCCGGTTCCTATGACCGTATTTTCTCCGATACCTGCGCCCTCGCATATAATTGCTCTGTCGATCATTACACCGGAGCCGATATATGCTTCCTGCATGATCACGGAATTCCGGATCACCGCACCCGGTTCAACAGTCACGCCCGATCCTATGACCGAGTCTATGACACGGCCCTGAATATCAGCGCCTTCTCCGATTATGCAGTTGGAGATTTCCGCATCATCTGAAAGATAAACAGGCGCATTCTCCTCGCCGTTCGTGTAAATCTTCCAGAAATGCTCATCCAGATTCAAGCCGGGACCCCTGTCTTCATATAGAAGTTCCATGTTGGCTTTCCAGTATGCTGCAGGTGAGTAAAGCTTTTCATAATACCCTGTGAACTCATATGCACAGAGGGTGTTCCCGCTCTCCATGCAGTAGGGAAGAACATCGGTCTTCAGGTCACACATCGGATTATCCTTGAGTGCCAGCAATGCTTCCTTCAATACAGTCCATCGGAAGATGTAAATTCCCGTAAATACGTATGGTCTGGAGTCTGCCGCAGCCTCTCCCGGGGGAAGGATATAGCCGTAAGGATCCGTGTAAAACAGATTTCTTTCAATGCCTTCGATTCCTTCTCTCGCAGGAATCGCACAGACCGCGACATCCGCATTCATGGCTTTCATGAAGTCGAGCATGATTTCATAGTCCATCTTGCAGAGATGATCACCCGGCGCTATCAGAACATACTCGGGATGATATTGAAGCATATACTCATAATTTCTGTATATTGCCTCACCGGTCCCAATGATCAGACCGTCCGCCTTTTCATCAAATGTCGGGAGGACCGTCACGCCGCCGTAGCTCTTATCCATATCCCAGGACGTACCTATACCGATATGAGAATTAAGTCGTACAGGACGATATCTTGTCACAACGCCAACTGTATCAATACCTGAATTGATACAGTTGCTGAGCGGAAAATCTATGACACGATACTTCCCACCGAAAGGAATTGCTGATTTTGCCACACTATCGGTCAGAATTCCCAGTCTGCTCCCTTTGCCGCCGGCCAGCAGCATGGCTATCATTTCTTTCCTGATCATAAGTTCACCTCACGACTCTCTGTCCTGACACATAACTACAGCAGTTATGCGGCTCATTCGCTCATTTTCAATTCCCGCTCGCGAGACGAAAACGCAGGATCCGGGTCGGCATGAACTGTCATCCTCCAGACCGAATCCCCGTCCATCCCCTCGGAGCATATTTCCCGAATGAACAGAGTATTAGTAAGTGAATTATAACACATCAAATTTGATTCGTGAACAACATTTGCAGTTTTTGAGTTTACGCAGCACATACCCTCGATGCATATATCAGCACTTACAACATGTACTGTCCAATACATGCATTTCACGTTTGCTTTTTCAATCGGTTCGACCTATAATGCTATTGGTGTAGTCTGCAATTCGTCAGACAGGCAAATATGCATTTTAAATATTTATAACCGATATTCATTCAGCTTTCAAGGAGTTTTTATGTATCAGATAGATTTCAACAAACCTCAGCATATCCATTTTATAGGAATCGGCGGAATAAGTATGAGCGGTCTTGCTGAAGTCCTGCTCGGCAGAGGGTTCACCATCTCGGGTTCGGATTCGCATGACTCCGATCTCATCTCTAATCTTCGCGCCCACGGCGCAGCAATCACGATCGGTCAGAAAGCCGGGAACATTACCCCTGACATTGATGTCGTTGTCTACACGGCAGCGGTCCGTCCGGGCAATCCGGAATATGATCAGGCAGTCGCTTCCGGACTTCCCATGCTGTCACGCGCGGAACTGCTCGGTGAAATGATGCAGAATTACAGTGTTTCCATCGCAGTCGCCGGCACGCACGGAAAGACGACAACGACCTCCATGGTCTCCCACGTCTTCCTCGCAGGCAATTATGATCCGACGATTTCTGTCGGCGGTATTCTCCCCTCGATCGGAGGAAACATCCGTGTCGGCAATTCTGAGACTTTCATAACTGAGGCATGTGAATATACGAACAGTTTTCTCTCCCTTATTCCGAAAATCGGTATGATCTTGAATGTGGATGCGGATCATCTGGATTTTTTCAAGGATCTCGACGACATCGCGAATTCCTTCCATATTTTCGCCTCCCAGATTCCCGAGGACGGTTTCCTGGTCATCAACCGGGACACCAGAAAATTCGAGGAAGTGACGAAAGATCTCGCCTGCAGGATCGTAACTTACAGTCTTGAAAGTGATGCGGACTACACGGCAGGCGAAATAGAACATGACGAATTCGGATGCGGAAACTTCAATTGCTACGAAAACGGAACTCTTCTGGGACACTTCAGTCTCCGCGTACCGGGCATTCACAATGTCTCGAACGCTCTCGCAACGATCGCGGCATCCAGGATCCTGAACATTCCGGCAGATGTGATCGCAGAAGGTCTCCTGCAGTTCACCGGCGCCGACAGAAGGTTCGAGTATAAAGGCAAAATGGGTGAGGTCACTGTCATTGATGATTATGCCCATCATCCGACCGAAATCAAAGCGACCCTGGCAGCTGCGGCCAATTATCCGCACAATGAGCTCTGGGTAGTTTTTCAGCCGCACACCTATACGCGCACCAAAGCGCTGCTGCCGGAATTTGCCGAAGCGCTCCATACAGCAGACCATATCGTCCTTGCGAAAATATACGAGGCGAGAGAAAAGGATATTTACGGCATCTCTTCTCAGGATCTTGCGGATGAGCTGGCTAAATACGGTAAGGATGCACGCTATTTCACAACATTTGAAGAGATTGAAGATCATCTCCGTACACACTGCAAGCCGGGAGATATCCTCATAACCATGGGAGCCGGAAACGTGACAGATATCGGCCCTGCGCTCCTTAAATAATCATCTGTCCACATAAAACACATTATCCACATTGCCCGAATGTGTATAAAACAGCCGGCAATGTGGATTATTTTGTGGACACGGTTTTTCTCCCATGTGTTATACTCCAAGACAAAACCAAAAATCCATCGTCCGAGGTAATACATGAGTTTTCTGACACTGAACGGCTATCTTCCGCATAATATAACAATCGTTCCCAATGAATTTCTTGACCGGTATATGCCGCACGCGAACGGGGAATTTGTAAAAGTCTATCTCCTTCTTCTGCGTCTGTCCGCCGAAAGGCAGAGTTTCTCCATGTCCGACGCCGCAGATATGCTCTCCTGCACCGAGAAAGACATTATAAGAGCCCTGCGCTACTGGGAGAAGGCAGGAATTCTGGAACTGCTGCAGCATCAGGATGGGACGGTGAGCGGCATCACATTCCTCCCGACAAGCAGCAGTGAGGGCTCTTCAGCGAACAAAGCCGATGACTCTGCCTCCGGCAGTCTCCGGAACGGGACCGGCGCACCTGCCTCCGGCACTTTCCGGAATGAAACCGCTGCCCCTGCCGCCGGCACTTTCCGGAATGAGACCGTTGCCCCTGCCGCCGGTCCCTCTGAGAGCGAAGCTGAAAGGCAGGATCAGACCGGTCCCGCATCCGGCGAAAAAGTCCTCACGCCCAAGCGAAAACAGCTTACCGCAGCGAGACTGTCCCAGCTTGAAAATACGGAAGAGTTCACCTATCTGATCTTTGTAGCCGGCCAGTATCTGGGCAGGAACCTGACTCGTACGGATGTCGATACGCTGGGATACTTCTATGACGAACTCCATATGTCCGCAGATCTCATCGAGTATCTGATCGAATACTGTGTAGGAAACGGACATAAGACCATCCGCTATATTGAAACGGTCGGACTTGCATGGCACAGCGACGGCATAATGACCGTGCAGGAAGCCAAGGACTCGGCCGGTCGTTACAACAAAGATTACTATGCCATCTTCAAAGCTCTGGGCATTCAAAGCCACAGTCCGATCAGTGCGGAGATCCAGATCATGGACAAATGGATGCATACCTATCATTTCACGATGGATATGATCCGGGAAGCCTGCACAAGGACGATCATGAACACGGCAAAACCCACATTGGCTTACGCCGACAAGATCCTTACCCGCTGGTACAACGATAATATTAAAAGTCTTGAGGATGTAAAGCGGGAAGATGAAAATCACCAGAAAAAGCAGTCCAAAGACCGTAAAGTTCAAAAGAACGGAAAGGGAACGTCTCCATCCGGAAGTTTCTACAATTTTGAGCAGAGGCAATATGACCGCAGTCTGGAGAACCTGCTTCTCGGAGTACCGAATAACAAGAACACAGATGGCTGATTACAGGATGCATAAAAGGTCAGCCGGCTGATTCCACAGGGAGAAAGGACAATATATGTCTCTTCTGAATTCTCAATACGATGCCCTCATGCGGCAATATGATGAAAAAAGAGAGATCCACCGACACGAGCAGCTGGACCGGGAAGAGGAAATCGACAGGGTGCTTCCGGAATACCGGGCCCTGACAGACAAAATTTCCTCTCTGAGCGTCGAGGCGGCCCGCATTCGTATCTTCGATCCTCAGGCTGATCTCAGCTCCTATACATATGAGCTGGAACGAATTTCCGAAAAGAAGAAAGCGCTTCTCGTAAGTCACGGATATCCGGCTGATTACCTGGAAATGCAGTATGACTGCAGGATCTGCCGAGATACAGGGTTCATGAACGGGGAACGCTGCGTCTGTTTCAGGAAAGCTGCCACGCAGCTCCTCTACAGAGAATATGATATTAGCGATATCCTTGAAAAAGAGAATTTCAGTCACTTTTCATTTGACTGGTATTCTGATACAATACAGATTGAATCAACAGGTCGAACGGAAAGGCAGTTCGCCCGGGAAGCCTGTGACAAGGCTCAGCAGTTTATCAAAAAGATCGGACAGCCGGATAACAATCTCTTCATCTATGGCAATACAGGGGTCGGCAAGACATTCCTGACACACTGTATCGCAAGGGAAGTCATTGAAAACTCCCATTCCGCACTATACTTCTCAGCCAGGGACTTCTTTGAGATCCTTGCGGACGCAGTATTTGAGCGGGACGGAAGGGATGGCTCGTACGAGCGCATGATCCTGGATGTCGATTTTCTCACAATTGATGATTTGGGGACGGAAGTCACAAGTTCATTTGTCTCCTCACAGCTTTTCTTCGTACTCAATGAACGAATCCGAAGGAACCGCTCAACAATCATCTCTACCAATCTGTCTCCGATGGATTTGTCTCAGCAGTATTCTGAGCGGATCTTTTCGAGAATCATCAGCCACTATTCCATAGCACGGCTGGTGGGCAATGATATAAGACTTCAAAAGAAAATACATGGAGGAAATTCATGAACAACGTCTCGACAGATACTCAGGAAAAACCGGTTCTTAACTCTTCACCTGATGGCAGACTTGGAATCATTCCGCTTCTCAGCACCAGGGAAATCGGCCAGAAAGTCAACGATCATCTGGTTAGCTGGAGAAAACAGAGAGTAGCGGATGGACTGGTTTCAGGTTCCAACGGTTACGTTCGTGACTCATTTATCATTTCGGCATCCACACCTCGTTTCGGTTCCGGCGAAGGAAAAGGGACCATCAAGGAAACGGTCCGGGGGGATGACCTGTACATTCTCGTTGATGTCTGTAACTACAATGTCACCTATAATATCGCCGGATTTGAGAACGTCATGTCTCCGGACGATCATTATCAGGACCTGAAACGTGTTATTGCCGCTGCCTGTGGAAAAGCGCATCGTATCAATGTCATCATGCCCTATCTCTATGAAGGGCGTCAGCAGATCCGTAACGGACGTGAGTCCCTTGACTGTGCCAACGTACTGCAGGAACTTGTGGCACTCGGTGTTGACAACATCATAACGTTCGACGCGCATGATCCGCGTGTCCAGAACGCAATCCCGCTTTCCGGATTTGAGTCCATGACACCGACCTATCAGTTCATCAAGAATATCCTCCGCTACAATCCCGGTCTTAAGATCGACGCAGACCATCTGATGTCCATCAGTCCGGATCAGGGAGGCATGCGCCGCGCGATTTATATAGCCAACGTTCTCGGAATCAACATGGGAATGCTCTATAAGCGCCGTGACTATACGACCGTCATCAACGGAGAACATCCGGTACTTGCTCACGAATTCCTCGGATCAGATGTCGAAGGAAAAGATATCATTATCATCGATGATATGATCTCATCCGGAGACAAGGTCCTTGAGACCGCACAGATCCTGAAGAGAAAGGGATGCGGAAAAATCTTTATCTGTGCGACATTCGGGATCTTCACCGGCGGGCTCAGCGCCTTTGATGATGCGTACAAGCGCAAGCTTTTCAACATGCTGATCACGACCAATCTGGTCTACCAGCCGGAAGAGCTGCTCAGCAGACCGTACTATGTCAATTGTGATATGAGCAAGTACCTTGCTCTTATTATCGATACACTTAATCATGACGCTTCGCTCTCTCAGCTTCTCGATCCGATCGACCGGATCCATAAAGTAGTCAGGAAGTATGAGAAAGGTGAAAAGATCTGATCTGTAACCAATTTGGGGGTGTTATTCGCCTATGCTGCCTAGAGATCCAATGATATTACTCAGCTACGTAAACCTCAAGCTCCGCGATTTTTATCCGGACCTTGATTCTTTCTGTGCGGGCGAGTGTGTGGATAAAGACGAGCTTTTAGATAAACTGGAGTCGATCGATTACGATTATGATCCGAATACGAATCAATTCCAGACTCACTGGGGAGACTACGCATACCCGAATGAACGCCCGAAATTCCCCTGGGAATAAACGAAAACAAAGACTGCGGCATCTGCGCGAGATGTATTACATCCACCGCTGATGACCGCAGTCTTTTTCATAATTCTGCTATAAATTCATTTGTGCCGCTGCCGGTAAGCAGCAGAAAAAAACGATCAATCCTCTACAACACTCACAGGATCCACGATGCGTCCTGTAAGCCCGTTCTCATCCTTCTCGATCACGATCGCAGCTCCCTCATGGATCTGACTTCCGAGAATGATCCTTGCGGCCAGAGTCTCCACATTCTGCTGCAGATATCTCTTAAGCGGTCTCGCACCATACACCGGATCATACCCCTGATCAATACAATACTCTTTCGCCTCATCCGAAAGCCTGATGCTGATCTGCTGGTCTGCCAGTCTCTCGTTCAGATTATTCATGAGCAGTTCGACGATTTCACCGATATTGTCTTTCGTGAGCGGTTTGAACAGGATGATCTCATCCAGACGATTCAGGAACTCGGGACGAAAATGCGTTCTGAGCTCATTCCTGACCATCTCTGCAGCATCGTTCTGAATTTCACCGTTCTCATCAATACCGTCCAGCAGATACGAAGATCCAAGATTGGATGTCATGATAATAATAGTATTTTTGAAATCTACCGTTCTTCCCTGGCTGTCCGTAACGTGACCGTCATCCAGGACCTGAAGCAATACATTAAAAACATCCGGATGAGCCTTTTCGATCTCATCGAAAAGAACGACCGAGAACGGCTTTCTGCGCACAGCTTCTGTAAGCTGACCGCCCTCATCATAACCCACATATCCCGGAGGCGCTCCGATCAGACGCGATACGGAGAATTTCTCCATATA
>DMAZ01000125.1 GCA_003446335.1 Lachnospiraceae bacterium
GCGGACAAGAGAGACCGTCCGCTGATCGATAAGTGGACATTCTCGACCAATGGCGTTGCAATTCAGGGAAGATACGGCATACCGTGCGTAGGCTTCGGCCCGGGCGCCGAAAGTCAGGCACACGCACCGAACGAAGTGACCTACAAGGATGATCTGGTAAGATGTGCCGCTGTCTATGTCGCGGCTCTGAATCTCTACAACGGTGAAGACGCAGGCCGTGATGTGACACAGTTCCGTGCCGGAAAAACGAACAACGATATCCGGTAAGTTTATTCTTCATCGCGCAATACTCGTGAATTAATAATAAAAGGAAGGACAGGACCATGGATCAGAAGTTACAGGGGTATATCGATAAACTGAACAGGTTGAATTTTAAGGACATGTATGAAGGGGACTTTTTCCTTACATGGGAAAAGTCCGATGATGAAATAGAAGCCGTGTTTACAGTAGCGGATGCCCTTCGTTATATGAGAGAAAAGAATATCTCCACGAAGGTTTTTGAATCGGGGCTGGGCATTTCACTCTTCCGTGACAATTCAACAAGGACACGCTTTTCATTTGCCTCCGCCTGCAATCTGCTCGGTCTTGAGGTCCAGGATCTCGATGAAGGTAAAAGTCAGATTGCGCATGGTGAGACTGTGCGGGAAACAGCAAATATGATATCATTTATGGCAGATGTTATCGGTATCCGGGATGATATGTTCATCGGGAAAGGGAACAAATATATGCACGATGTCGTTGACGCGGTGACAGAGGGTCATAGGGACGGTGTTCTCGAACAGAAGCCGACTTTGGTGAATCTGCAGTGCGATATTGATCATCCGACTCAGTGTATGGCAGATATGCTTCATATCATCAATACATTCGGAGGCGTGGAGAATCTTAAGGGAAAGAAGGTCGCTATGACATGGGCGTATTCTCCCAGTTATGGCAAACCTCTCTCAGTTCCGCAGGGAGTCATCGGACTGATGACAAGATTCGGCATGGATGTCGTCCTGGCTCATCCGGAAGGATATGAAGTGATGCCTGAAGTGGAGGAGGTCGCGAAAGCCAACGCCGAAAAGACCGGAGGAAGTTTCCGGAAGACGAACAGCATGGCGGAAGCCTTCAAAGATGCGGACATTGTATACCCGAAGAGCTGGGCCCCTTTCGCCGCTATGGAGAAGAGAACAGACCTTTATTCCAAAGGCGATCAGGAGGGAATCAAGGCTCTTGAGAAAGAGCTTCTTACACAGAATGCGGAGCATAAGGACTGGAGCTGCACAGAGGAACTGATGTCCACGACCAAAGAAGGGAAAGCCCTCTATCTGCATTGCCTGCCGGCTGATATTTCGGGGGTTTCCTGTGAAAAGGGTGAAGTGGATGCAAGTGTGTTCGATCGCTATCGGGATCCTCTATATAAGGAAGCGAGTTACAAGCCGTACATTATCGCGGCGATGATCTTCCTTGCAAAACAGAAGGATCCGGCAGAGACTTTGAAAGTATTGTGGGAGAGAGCAGAGGCAAGGCATCTGCAGTGAGAATATGCTGCGAAGTAGGAGGGGACTATGGGTAAGAGAATTGTATTGGCACTCGGAGGAAACGCTCTCGGAAAAAATCTGCCTGAGCAGATGGCAGCAGTTAAGAAGACTGCCTCCGCAATCGCGGACCTGATTGAAGAGGGGGATGAACTTGTTATTGCGCACGGGAACGGGCCGCAGGTCGGAATGATCCAGAAGGCCATGACTGAACTGACCCGTTCCAATCCGGAAAAATACATCACGTGTCCTTTGTCTGTGTGTGTCGCAATGAGTCAGGGATACATAGGATATGATCTTCAGAATGCGCTGCGCGAAGAACTTCTGGACCGCGGCATTGAGATAGGGTGTGCGACGGTGCTGACTCAGGTGGAAGTAGATCCGCATGATCCGGCATTTTCCAATCCGACAAAGCCGATCGGAGCTTTCATGACGAGAGAAGAGGCGGAGACACTTGTGCGAGAACGAGATTATCAGGTGATGGAGGATGCAGGACGAGGTTATCGACGTGTTGTCGCTTCTCCAAGACCTATATCGATCGTTGAAATCGACACGATTCGTGCGCTGGTAGAGACGAACCACGTCGTCATAGCCTGCGGAGGAGGAGGAATACCGGTCTTTAAGACGGAAGGTCATCACCTGAAAGGAGCAGCCGCCGTTATAGACAAGGATTTCGCTGCGGAAAAACTGGCTGAGCAGTTGGACGCGGATGTTCTGATTATCCTTACGGCTGTGGAAAAAGTTGCCGTGCATTTTGGCAGACCGGATCAGGAATGGCTCTCCGAATTAACGCCGGAGGAGGCACACAGGTATATTGAAGCCGGAGAATTTGCTCCGGGTTCGATGCTGCCGAAAGTCCAGGCGGCAGTGGAGTTTGTGGAATCAAAGCCGGGGAGATGCTCACTCATAACGCTTCTGGAAAAGGCCAGAGACGGTATTGCCGGCAGGACGGGAACTCTGTTTCATGCGTGATTTATTCGTTTCAATGGGAAATAAAGGAGGATAATAATGGGCAATAAGGCTATCAGCACATCGAAAGCACCTGCGGCTATCGGACCGTACTCACAGGGAATCAGGGCGGGAAATATTATCTATGTATCAGGCCAGCTGCCGATCGACCCGGCAACAGGTGTGTTTGCAGGAGAGGGAATTAAGGAGCAGACAAGACAGAGTCTTGAGAATATTAAATCTATTCTTGAGGCAGCCGGAACGGATATGTCTGCGGTCGTCAAGACAACGGTCCTGCTTGCGGATATCTCTGATTTTTCCGATATGAACACAGTTTATGCGGAGTTTTTCAGTGAACCGTATCCGGCCAGGGCAGCGTTTCAGGCAGCAGCTCTTCCGAAAGGCGCGAAAGTTGAGATTGAGGCTGTCGCCGCGGCAGGATAAGAGAAGATTGATTGAAGCGGAAAAACATAATTTTATATATTTGATTCAAGTCTCGCTTGCGTGACGAAGCGCGGATTCAGAGATTCCCCATGTTGTTATTTCTTTAACAGCATGGGGGTTTTTTTATGCAAAGAAAGACCCCGTTTTTTTTAATGGGTGTTATGACATATTTGACTCGGCGGGATCCGGCCGCACGTCGTTCGTGAATTATAAAAAAAGTATAATAATCGATTATATGAGTTGCATAATCGATTATATGCTGTTATAATGGGTCTAAATCAAGGCAAAACTTGAAAATTTCGGAAAAATCATCGATTATCAACTAATTAACAGGAGGTAATACCATGAGTGACAGCAACAAGGTATTGGCAACGTATTTCGGAGAAAACGATGAAGTGAAATTTGACTTCAAGAACGAGGAAGAAAAGGGCTTATTCTGGTTCTATGATGACCTGCATTGCCCGAATCCTCTTTCTCCTCTGTACTTCGACTGCAATGGTTGGTGGGGACCGACATGTGAGTATATGTACCGCAGATTTGGCGCTCCGATCGGCAGTGAGTGGCTCGGCAAGAGAGTAGGTACTTATCTGTATACGGCAGTCGTACCGCCTAAGGTAAAACCTGAGCAGGCAGGAAGTCTGTTTAATTATTACGGAAAGCTGATGCCGATTTATGCTGAAAAATTCTATGACATCTGGAAGAATGAATATATTCCGGAAATCAAGAGCTACTGGAAAAAAATGCTTGATTTCAATTTTGATGAAGCTACGATTCCGGAAGCCCTTATCCATATGGAAGACTGTCTTGACATGCAGGAAAGAGCCTTTAAGATTCACTGGATCATTAATCTGGCTCAGTTCAAGGCATCTTCTGACTTCGTTGACTATTATGCCGAACTGATCGGAAGCGTTGATGATGAAGTAGGAAAAATCAATGTTTCTACTCAGGACCGCAACTGGGATTCCCTCCGTGAACTCTGGAAGATGAAAGAATTTGTAAAGAATGACGCTGACCTTTCAAAGCTCTTTGCAGAGAACGAGAAGGAAGTGATCATGAAGAAGCTCGATGAGAGCAAGGCAGGAAAGCAGTTCGAAGAGATGCTCGATGCATACAGAAAGGAGTACGGATTCCACGCCCTTTACACACATGAATACATCTATAAAACAGTCTACGAGGATCCGACACCGATGATCGATACGATCAAGGATTACCTCAAGAGTGATTATGATTTCCCGACTCAGTACGAAGCCTGCAGAAGAGATCAGGAAGAGGCAATCAATAATCTGTATGCGAAGATCAGCGATCCTGAAAAGCTTGAGAAGATGCGTCATCTCCTTCATCTGTGCGTACAGATGGCTCCGATCACTCCGGACCATCACTTCTATCTTGATCAGGGAATCTTCAGCCATATGAGACTGATGTTCCTCGGAATCGGCAAGATGTACGTAAAGGCCGGAATCCTCGATGATCCTGAAGATATCTTTATGCTTGGCTACAATGATGTAAGATGTGCCGGTGTTGATCCGAACTATCCCGCAAAGGAAATCGCTGCAAAGAACAGAGCTGAGATGGAAGCGGCTAAGAAACGTGAGCCGAGAGAATGGTACGGAACAGCTACATATTGGCAGGTCTATGAAGAGCCGTACAAGACCCTCTGGGGATACCCGCAGCGCTTTGAGGCTGAGCAGGCAGAACTGAAGAGCAAGGAAAAGGCTTCCAAGACCGTTCTCAAGGGCATCCCGGGATATCCTGGTGTATATGAAGGCAAGGCCAGATTCATTACGGAACCGAAAGATCTTGATGAGGTCAAGAAGGGCGAGGTCCTGGTCTGCAAGATGACCAATCCGGCATGGGTCGTATGCTTCTCCCAGATTGGTGCTCTCGTTACTGATACAGGCGGAGCTCTTTCTCATCCGGCAGTTGTCTCCAGAGAGTTCGGTATCCCGTGCGTGGTCGGAACAAGAAAGGCGACAACATTGATCAAGACAGGCGATATGGTCAGAGTTGACGGTACGACCGGAACAGTAGAGATCATTGGCTGAAACATATAACTACTTGCAAATATAGGAAACGGATTGTAATAGGTTTTTATGACATTAATTAGATAAGCCTGTCACAAGAAAGCAAAGGGCAGACCTGGAATACAGCGACGGGGCTGCCCTTTTATCAAAGGCTTATAAGGGAGGAAAAATGGAACACGTAGCATGGTTTGATGTAATTCCGGATGAAGAACTTGCTCTTTCAGCGGGCGGCAAGGGTGCGAGCCTCTGCAGGATGTACAGAGCGGGACTCAATGTTCCCGAAGGTTTCATCGTGAGAGCTGAGACTTTCACTAAATTCATGACAGGGACCGGTCTGAGAGACAAAATCCTTTCCATGATTGAAGAAATCGATTTTCAGAAGACATCCGAGCTTATTGATAAGTCAAAGGAGATCCGCGATCTGATCGTAGAGACAGAAATGCCGGAAGATATTGCGTCGGAGCTTAAAGAGTATTATGCAGAGTTCCATAATGGACCGGTAGCAGTCAGATCCAGCGGAACTGCGGAGGATCTTGATGATGCTTCCTTCGCAGGTCAGCAGGAAACATTCCTTTTTGTTATCGGAGAAGAAGACCTTATCAGGTTCGTAAAGGAATGCTGGGCTTCTCTTTATAATGATCGCGCCATCTTCTATCGCAGGGAAAAAGGTTTTAAGGAAAGTGATGTTTCCATCGCTGTTGTTGTACAGAAGATGGTCAATGCGG
>DMAZ01000167.1 GCA_003446335.1 Lachnospiraceae bacterium
AATCATAATAAGAAACAAAATATTCCACTGCGTTCTCAGGAAAAAACTCTTTAAATTCACTGTAAAGCTGTGCTGCCAGCGTTTTGTTGTGAGCAATGACAAGAGTCGGTTTCCCTAATCTCTCAATAATATTGGCCATAGTGAACGTTTTTCCCGATCCGGTGACGCCCAAAAGGGTCTGAGCCTGATTTCCCTCACGAAAACCGCGGACCAGTGTATCAATTGCCTCCGGCTGATCTCCGGTCGGCGCATATTCCGAATGAATCTTGAACTCCATAATCAGACAGGTCCATCCTCTCTGGCATATTTATGCAGGTTATAAAAAGCAGCAATTGTCAAAACAAGTATCATTGCGAAGGCCGTGATATAAAAAATATCTTTCTCCGCAGTCATCGAGAAATCCCAGTAACCGTGAATCAGCATCGGGATAATTAAGGAGTACTTCATATACTGTTTTTTTCTGCGAATGTCGCCTCGTTTCTCCGCGGCCTTGGCCGTTCCAAGGTAATGTCCCATGTAGACACCGCAAATTGAATGGATCGGAATCAATCTGAGGAAAACAATTCCCGTTCCGAACTGCCACATATATAAAACATTTTCGATCGCTGCAAATCCGACTGCAGAAGCAAGACAATAGACAATGGCGTCGAACCGGTAATTGAACGCGGGATCCTTCCAGATGAACCTCGAGACCGGAGCGCGCTTACAAAATTCTTCGATCAAAGCGATTGCCAGGAAATTATCTATAATAAGATATAAATAGGAAGACTCATCCAGATCTGCATACATGAGCGCAACGCCGGCCAGTGATTCAAGCACAGCTGCGGCACAGGTCGAAGCAGCTCCCATAAGGAACACTTTAACGACCAGCCCTACAGGTTCCCGCTCTACACGGTCCAGTTTCCACACATACGCAAGCAGTAAAATCGGCGGCACAAGTCCCCACAATAAAAGATTTTCCATACATTCCTCCACATACCTACAGAATGAAAAAGCCGATACACTACGTATAACAACATATATGTCGACCTTCGTCGTCCGTCATATAACGCTGTACGTTCGTTCAGTGCATCGGCTCCGTATATTTATGTCCGGATTTCATCCGGTCACAATAGTCTTATAAAGAATATCAGATATCCAAATGTCTTCTTACTGTAATAAAGGACCCGAGAAGGCCTATGCCCAGTCCCAGAGCAAGTCCGACCGGTACAAGACTTGAAAATACCTGATTAACTGTCGGCAGTGATTCCGAAATGGAAGAGAGAATTTCAAACCTGCTCAGAATCATATCTACCATTTTGTCATACGTGAAATAGAGGAAAACAAGCGGAAGTGCCGCTCCAATCACTCCCAGCAGAATACCTTCGACTATAAAAGGAGCTCTTACGAACGCATCCGTTGCTCCGATCAGTTTCATGATCGCAATTTCATTTCGTCTGACAGAGATACCCATATTGACGGTATTCGAGATCAGGAAAATCGCAACGACCAGCAGAACGGCTATAATACCAATCGAAACATACATGAACAGCCTGTTAAAGCTGACAAGTGTCTTGGTAGCTGCAGCACTCTGATTTACCTGCCTTACTCCTTTCAGTTTTTCTATTTCTGCGACAACACTGTTCTGGTTTTCAATTTCATCCACCTGAACAGTATAACTTGCGGAATTGGCAAGCGGATTATCCGAGGCAAAGCTCTCGGCATACTCCGGATTGTCGCCAAAATATTCTTTCTGAAATTTCTCCCACGCTTCCTCAGCAGATGTAAATTTTACGCTGGTAACATGATCCATCTTCTCAATCTTTGTTCCGATATCCTTGATGGTCGCATCATCCAGTCCCTCGTCGAAAAGAACCGTCACACCGACTTCCTCTTCAAGTGTGCGTATCATAAAATTCACATTCATAAGAATGGAGAAGAATATGCCGAACACAAGAATACAGGCTGTCATTGTAGCAATGGAAGCAAGCGAGAACATCCTGTTCCGCCATATATTCTTAAATCCCTGTTTTAAAGCGTAAAGGAAAGATCTAGGCTTCATGATAGCCTCCTTCCTCCACGTCTCTCGTTATAACTCCGCGATGCATGGTAATAACACGTTTCTGGAACCTGTTGACAAGTTCTCTGTTATGGGTAACGACCAGAACAGTTGTGCCGCGTTCATTGATATCAAGAAGCAGCTTCATGATATCATACGAGTTCTTGGGATCCAGATTTCCTGTCGGTTCATCGCACAGAAGAATTTCGGGTTTATTCACAATCGCTCTGGCCACAGCCACTCTCTGCTGTTCACCGCCTGAAAGCTGCTTCGGCAGACTCTTATATTTCCCGGCCAGTCCGACAAGTTTCAGTGTCTCCGGGACCCTTTTTCTGATCAGTCTTCCGGGCGCTTCAACAACATGCTGTGCAAATGCCACATTTTCGTAGACATTTCTGTCGTTCAAAAGTCGGAAATCCTGGAAGACCACACCTACTTCTCTCCGGTATTTCGGAATCGCATTGTGCTTAATTGTATTCAGCACATGACCGTTTACCGTAATAATACCGCCTGTCGGTTCCAGTTCCTTAAGTAAAAGCTTTATCAGAGTAGACTTACCCGAACCGCTCTCACCGACTATGAATACGAACTCTCCCTTATTTACATGAAGCGTGACCGCATTAACAGCCGGCTGACCCCGGTTGTAAGACTTACTTACACGGTCTAGATCAATCATATGAATCCTCCTTCTTTTCGGGAAGACACAACCGATGCTTTTTTACATTTCTGCAAAAGCACCACATAGACATATCCGACCGTCACATACTCTTTTTATGATCAGAAATGTCTCAATATTCAAGTGTCTCCATATATTTCATATACCTTACGACCATAAGCGCAATTTTAAAAGTAATTGCGTCGTCGAACACACGGAGATCCAGACCCGTGCTTTTCTGGAGCTTGTCCAGACGGTATACAAGCGTATTTCTGTGAATGTAAAGCTGACGCGATGTCTCTGATACATTCAGGCTGTTCTCGAAGAACTTGTTGATAGTAGTCAATGTTTCATCATCGAAATCATCCGGCGATTTCTCCGTAAAGATTTCCTTGATGAACATCTTGCAGAGCGGGATCGGAAGCTGATAGATCAGTCGTCCGATTCCAAGCTGGCTGTAAGCAATTATATTCTGATCTCCGAAGAAAATCTTTCCGACATCCAGAGCCATTCTGGCTTCTTTATAGGACCGGGAAACTTCCTTGATCTCGGATACGGCATTTCCGTAGGCAACATGCGTAGAATCGAAATCTTCGTCATCCCTGGAAAGGGTACTGATGATCGATTCAGCTATGGCATGAAGCTCTTCCTGTCCCGCGTCATCATCCAGCTCCTTAATAACAATGATACTGTTCTCATCGACCGCTGTAATAAAATCGTTCTTGGACTTGGAGAACAGACCTTTTACTGCTTCCAGTGTACTGTAATCCTTGCTCTGCTCAGATTCCAGGATATAAACGACACGTTTCACATTCGTAGCAATGTGAAGCTTCATTGCACGATTATATACATCCACAAGCAACAGGTTGTCAAGAAGCAGATTCTTTATAAAATTATCTTTGTCGAAATGCTCTTTGTAGGCAACGACAAGATTCTGGATCTGGAAAGCCGCAAGTTTTCCGATCATCGTCATATCTTCGTTCCCGTGAACAATTACCACATACTCGACCTGATAATCATCGTAGACTTTGAAATACATGCTGCCGCGTATTTCCTGTGAATCTGCCTGTGACTCGGCAAAGCTGACAATATCAGACCGGTTAAAAGAATTTTCTGTCTCTGTCGAAGCGACGACTTTTCCTTCCAGATCTACGATTGTCAGTTCACAGCGTCCGATATTCTTGATTCCGTTTATTGTATCCTGAAGTACCAGATTGGAGATCATTTCCTTCCCTCGCTTTACCATGGGCCTGGGGGTATTCAGGGAAAGAACCTAAAATAACCCCAATAACATACAACATTTTTACTTTTTTGTGAAGCGCATTCTATATCTTTTAACATTTTCTTAACATATAGGCCAAGAAATGTACTTCTTCATTTTCAGACAATCCGCCAAGGAGGATGCGCAGTACTGTGGGCGGATGACATTCATGAAATACTTATCATACTTCAAAAAGAAGGTCCGCATAAGATGGCACCGGCCAGTAAGCCCTGTCTACAATGTTTTCCGCCAGATCGATCGGTCGCCTCAAATTATCCATTGCAGGAACGACCAGATTCCTGAAGGCTCTCGCCTGTTCAGCTCCCTGTGTCACTGACTCCGCAATGTGTGTCCCCTCCTCGAGCACTTTGCAGGCTTCCTGAGCCTCTCTAAGGTACCCATTCAGTACGGAAAGCAATTCTTTCTGCACAACGGGGTCTATCCCACAGTCTGTTGACGCGGCTGCGGATCGCGCAAGACTTGTGCTGTAGCGGATCATAGCGGGAATAAAATCTTTGCTGGCCATCTGAAGCATTGTTCTTGCTTCTATATTAATTGCCTTCGCATAAAGTTCATATTTTACTTCCGCTCTGGATTCCAGCTCTGCTTTTGAAAAGACGTCAAATCTTTCAAAAAGTCTGACTGCCTTTTCAGTCATCAGGGCGGGAATGGCGTCGACCATTGAAGGCATGACAGGAAGTCCTCTTCGCTCAGCTTCTTTCGCCCATGCCTCCGAATAACCGTTTCCGTTGAAAATGATCCGGCTGTGCTCTGTCGCGTACTCTTTAATCAGGTCGTGAACAGCCTCATCAAAGTCTTCCGCCTTCTCCAGGCGGTCACATGCATCGCAAAATGACTCTGCCACAATAGTATTTAATACTGTATTCGCGCCCGCAATTGAATCCCGGCTGCCTACCATACGGAATTCAAACTTGTTCCCGGTGAACGCAAAAGGAGACGTCCTGTTCCGGTCTGTCGCATCACGGGAAACATCGCTCAGAGCAGAGACACCTGTATAAAGTTTTCCGCCTTCAATCGAACTGCTCGCAGATCCTTTGACTCTCAGCTGACTGAGGACATCTTCCAGCTGTTCACCGAGGAACACGGAAATAATGACCGGAGGTGCTTCATTTCCTCCGAGACGTGTCTCATTTCCGACATCCGCCGCTGACTCCCTGAGGAGATCCGCATGCATATCCACCGCTCTCAAAATACAGCAGAGAACAAGAAGGAACTGAATATTCTCATGCGGTGTCCAGCCCGGATCAAGAAGATTGATGCCGTCATCCGTCGTCAAAGACCAGTTGTCATGTTTACCGGATCCGTTCACTCCCGCGAACGGTTTCTCGTGCAGCAGACACCTCAGCCCGTGCCTGGTAGCCACACGCTTCAAAGTCTGCATGGCAATCTGGTTATGATCCACCGCAATATTACATTTCTCATATATAGGAGCAAGCTCATGCTGCGCAGGTGCGACTTCATTATGCTGGGTCTTCGCAGGAACACCCAGTTTCCAGAGTTCGGTATTCACATCCTTCATATAGGAAGCGATCCTCGGTTTGAGTGTACCGAAATAATGATCGTCAAGCTCCTGCCCCTTTGGAGGCATCGCGCCGAACAGAGTGCGACCGGTAAAAACAAGGTCCATTCTCTTCAGATATTTTTCTCTGTCTATAATAAAATATTCCTGCTCTGCTCCGACAGAAGGAGTGACATGCTTTGATGTCGTATTTCCGAAAAGGCGCAGAAGCCTCAGGGATTGTTCCCCAATAGCCTGCATGGAACGAAGAAGAGGGGTCTTCTGATCGAGTGCCTCCCCTGTATAAGAACAGAATGCGGTAGGGATGCAGAGTGTTGCACCGCCTTCATCATGCCTTACAAAAGCCGGCGACGTGCAGTCCCAGATCGTATACCCGCGTGCCTCAAATGTCGCTCTCAGACCACCGGACGGAAAGGAGGATGCATCCGGTTCACCCCGGATCAGTTCTTTTCCCGAAAGGCTGAGGAGGACCTTGCCGCTCGGAAGCGGCGCTGTTATAAAAGAATCATGCTTTTCAGCTGTTGTACCTGTCAGAGGCTGGAACCAGTGCGTATAGTGTGTGGCTCCCTTTTCAAGAGCCCATTCCTTCATTTCATGAGCTATGACATCCGCTGTCTCAAGATTAAGTTCCGTGCCTTCCTCTATAGTATCACGCAGTGCTTTATATACTTTTTTGGGAAGTCTCTGCTGCATAACCGTATCGTTGAAGACATCTTCACCGAATATCTCTGAAATGTTTGTAAATACTTGTTCCATAATCTCCTCTTAATTCAGGTTAATTGTACTTAAATCCGGAGTTCGCCTCACAGCGCCCTCCGGATTTGGTTTTTACGGGCACATTCCATGCAAAATGTGCCCTTTCTTTCATATGTTGTCAATCGCCGGTCTGCGCCAAGCGCTGGCCTGAGATCCGAAATCTATCAAGCTTTGTTAGCAGAACCGAATACTTCGATCTTATACTTAACCATATCTGTGATAGCAGCTGCGCCCGGAGCAAGAAGTTTTCTCGGGTCAAAGCCCTTGCCCTGCTGATCCTTGCCAGCTTCGATATATTCACGAGTAGCCTTTGCAAATGCGATCTGGCACTCTGTATTTACGTTGATCTTGGAAACGCCAAGCTTAATAGCATCCTGAACCATAGCATCCGGGATACCGGAACCGCCATGAAGTACGAGCGGCATTGTGCCGACTTTAGCCTTGATAGCTTCGAGAACGTCGAAACGAAGTCCCGGCCAGTTTTCCGGATATACACCGTGGATATTGCCGATACCAGCTGCCAGCATGGAGATGCCGAGGTCTGCGATCTTCTTGCATTCTTCCGGATCTGCGCACTCGCCCTGTCCTACAACACCGTCTTCTTCGCCGCCGATAGCGCCGACTTCCGCTTCAATGGACATGCCCTTCTCATTGCAGATAGCTACGAGCTCTTTTGTCTTCTCAACATTCTCTTCGAACGGAAGAGCGGAGCCGTCGAACATGATGGATGAGAATCCCGCGTCGATGCACTTCTTGCAGCCTTCATATGTACCGTGATCAAGGTGAAGAGCTACCGGAACTGTGATGCCCTGGCTCTCGATAACGTCCGCAACGATGTCTCTAACTGTCTTGAAGCCAGCCATGTACTTACCTGCACCTTCGGAAACCTGTACGATGACCGGAGCATTGCTCTCCTGAGCTGCCTTAAGAACTGCTTTTGTCCACTCAAGATTGTTGAGGTTGAATGCGCCGATTGCATAATGTCCGGCGTAAGCGTTTGCGACCATTTCCTTTGCTGATACTAACATTAGAATGTCCTCCTTATTCTTTGTTTCGGGCTTTATCGTGTCCCGAACACTTTGAATTCATTATATAGTAAAACTGCAAAAAATAAAAGAAGGGAATCCTGCTTTTTTTAGCAAAATTCCCTTTTTGCCTTTTTCAGCCCCTGCTCAATAACGCCTCAGCGTTTTTTTTGAAGTCTTTACGGATCCGTTCCTGAATTGTCACACATCTCCGTCCAGCATTCTGCCGAATTCCTCAGATATCAGTCGGATCGACTGAGCCACTTCGAATTTATCTTCCTTTATCTCTTCTTCCCCGTGTGCCCCGGGAATGTTCCTCCACCCATGAAGCACATCTGATTTATCGCCATACAGGATCATCCGGATACATTGCTTGCGGTTCCGTATTTCCACATTTCGGGGACTTCCCCCGTATTCGCCGTCCAGCGTCCATTTCACAGGTTCGTCCGCCTGGATCTTAATATGATCCGTATGGTAGAATTCTATCATCTCCGTGGAGTCCAGCTTACCGCTGAGGAGCGCAGTGATGATTTCATTGAATTCAAGAGGATTGGTCGGTGTATGAATTAATATCGTTTCAAATATACCATCATCCAGATATACATCCGTTCCGGTCATGCCTTTAATTCCGCCGACTGAAACAGAATTGGTCACCATGCCATAAATATAATCGCCTTCGCGCAGATTTCCTTCCACATCTATGCGGAGATGATAGGACTTGATATCCGCCAGCCGTCTTGCCCCTTCAAATATATAGGCAAGATGTCCGAAGAGATTCTTCATATCCTGATTCGTGTCGTACGACACATCCGTGAATGCTCCGAATGCAGCGACATAGACAAATGTGTCGCCGTTGAAGTCTCCCATATCAACTGCCTGCGGTTCCCCGCCGATAATATCTCCCACAGCTTCGAGAATACTTGTAGACATGCTCAGACTTGCCGCATAATCATTGGTGGATCCTACAGGAATATATCCGATGGGGACATCTCTGCCTGACTTTACGATGCCGGTCACGACCTCATCCAGCGTTCCGTCTCCTCCTGCCGCCACGACCATATCGATATACCCGGGAACTTCCCTGGCTCTCTCAACAGCATCTCCGGGGGCCTGCGTAGGATGGACCTCCACGCGATATCCGCTCTTGACGAACATATCGATCACTTCAGCCAGCTTTGATACAAAAAGACCTTTTCCCGCTTTTGGATTGTAAATCAGTAGTATTTTCTGTGCCATGCGCATTTTTCTCCAAAATCCACTCAAGTCCATTCGGTAAAAATGATTCTACACCTATTGCCGGGAATTCACAAGTACGCCATTTTCATTTCACAAAACTCGCAAAATCCGAACACATTTTTATCAAACTTTTTTTTAAGAATAAGACCATAGAACAAACAAAAAAAACAACGGACGCGAACACAGATCATGTGTTCCTCCGACAGGAGGTTAGATTATGAAAAGATCAGAAATTATGAAAAAGCTTGGACTTACCGCTGCAATGGCCGCAACATTCGGACTTGTTTCATCCGGAGTTTTTCTTTCCGTGAACGGAGTCTCCACTGCAGCCGCCGGCGAACCGACAGCGATCACCGCTTCCGTTCAGAAAGAACAGAGCGCCGAAAAAGAATCAACACAGAATACCATAATGAACGAAGAAACCAAACCGGAAGCGACTATGACGGATACCGATGAGATCACATCCACCGAAGAAGCGAACAAGAGCGATTCCTCCCAGGGATCCATGACCGTAGCTGAAGTGGCGGCCAACTCCATGCCCGCCATGGTCGCAATCACCTGCACAAGTGTAGAAGAAGTTGAGAACTATTTTGACGGCTTTGATATTTACGGTGAATTCGGAAATGCTTTCGGTGACGCTTTCGGAAATTCCGATGACATTTTCGGCGGCGGGGAAAGCGCGGAATCTGTAAGCATGGGAACCGGCGTGATCACAGGTGAGACCGACGACCAGATCATCATCACGACGAACCAGCACGTAATCGACGGCGCTAAGGAGTTATCCGTTGCATTTATCGATGAAAATGCCGCTTCCGCTCAGGTCCTCGGTGAAGATTCCTCCTCGGATCTCGCAGTCATAGCGGTCAATAAGAGCGATCTCTCCCAGGAGACAATTTCCGCGATCCGAGTAATCACTTTGGGAAATTCCGACGAACTTGTCGTCGGAGAACCGGTCGTAGCGATCGGAAATGCTCTGGGATACGGACAGTCAGTATCGACCGGTATCGTCAGCGCCCTTCATCGTACACTTGAATCCTATGACGGATCAACAGAGGGGACCGATGATGGTCTTGTCCAGACTGATGCCGCTATAAATCCCGGCAACTCCGGCGGTGCCCTCTTAAATATGAAAGGTGAACTGATCGGCATCAACTCCGCAAAATATGCTGACACAGACGTCGAAGGCATGGGCTACGCAATCCCGATCACATCCGCTGAGCCGATCCTCACAGCTCTCCAGAACGGGGAGTCTGTAGAGGCTGCTCCCTCGGATGTTATGAATCCGGGCTCCGTCCGACTCGGCATCTCATGCACAGGTATTTCGGAAGAGTACTCTTCTTACTATGACATTCCTGCAGGAGTCTATGTAAAGGAAGTTGAGCAGGGCTCGGCAGCTGAAGAAGCAGGTCTTATGGAAGGCGATATTATCACAGCGATCGACGGAACGGACATAACCACAGTAGAAGATCTCACAGAAGCGCTTGCAGAATACAAGGCAGGCGACTCAGCCGAACTTACGATCAGCCGCGCGGTATCGTACCCGGACATCTTCTCCGAGGGAGGTTCCGCCGAGGAGTACAGATCCGGCACAACAACCGTTACATTCGGGGCTGCAGATCCCCAGAGAACAAACCTCAACGAACAGTAAAAAATCAGGGCTGACGCGATATAAGCTCTTATCGCGTCAGCCCT
>DMAZ01000096.1 GCA_003446335.1 Lachnospiraceae bacterium
CTCAGAATCGACATACTTTCCGGCAATAAAACCGACTACCTCTCCGTCCAGATTTACCAGAACACCGCTTTTTGACCCTTCTCCGCAGATGTCCGTTGACATGAGCCTGTATTCACCGTCAATGATCGCGACACTCTCCGAAAGAGATACGATTTTCCCGCAGGCAAATGCCCCGGCCGTCCCCATCGGTGCCCCCACCGCAAGGACGGAATCCCCCTGTTCGACATTATAGGAATTGCCCAGAATACCTACCTGAAGAGTTCTCTCTGTCGCCGCAGGGATCTGCTCTTTGGAAATGCTGACAACACAGATGCCCGTGACCGGGTCTTT
The DNA here is from genome assembly GCA_003446335.1 of Lachnospiraceae bacterium. The sequence continues at coordinate 331 of DMAZ01000096.1, forward strand.
CTTCTGAAAGGAACCCGGAACGAGCGTACCATCCGGCAGGGTGACTACTATTTCCTCCGCGTCGTTCAATATACCGCTTTCCGTGAGGATCAGATAGCTTAAACTGTTATCCGCCACAATGAGACCGCTCGAAGCCGATTTACCGACACCGGTGATATCGAACCATTCGTCTTCTTCCGTAACACCGGTCACTGTCACAACGGATCGCAGAGCTTCTTCCGCAATACCCTGCAATTTATTCTGCATGCGGATGTAGGAATCCAGGGCATGCCGGTCCAGTTCTTCTTCCGTAGGGGTAGGCGTCGGGACCACGGTCTGTTCGGAAACACTGTCATCTGAACGTTCCTGTCCTTCATTATTGTCCTTGCTGTTATCCGTTCCCGCCTGACTTTGATCGGGACTGCTCTGCCCGTCATCGCCTCCTGCCTGCGCCGCCTGTGTGATCTGTACATCAGAGGGAATCGTGATCTGATTAGGCGTCACGCTGTCCCTCTGCCTTAAAACAGCATAAAAAACAAGCGCCGCTATGACTCCAAAGAGAACGGCCGCGCCGATGATCCCGCATATTTTCAGCAGGAGCTTCTGAATATCGAGCGGAGGATTCTTTACTGTCTCATTCAGAAAAGAATATTCCTCGCTCTCCTGCTCATTCGATTGTTCGTTTTCTTCTTTGATTTCGTCTGAATTCATCTCTTCGTCTATGTCCGGAAATCTACTGTTACGAGCTGATATTTATTGTACATTTTAACAACCACATATGAACAATTTATGAATCATTTTTAAATCTGCAATCTTTCCACCGCACAAACTTTAATGTAGAATAGACTTATGAATGATAAAGCATTACACACACTGGAATATGATAAAATAGTAGCTCTGCTTGAGGAGCGTGCCACATCAGCGCCCGGAAAGGCTCTTTGCCGAGCCCTTATGCCGCTCGCGGATATATCCGCAATCAATTCGCTGCAGGAGGAGACAGCGGCAGCGGTGGGACGCGTATTTGCCAAAGGCAGTATCTCATTCGGCAACACATTCGATGTACGTCCGTCACTCCTCAGGCTGGATCTCGGTTCCGCGCTCGGTACCCGTGAGCTTCTTTCGATCTGTAAACTGCTTGAAAACGCGGGGCTGGTACGTGCTTACGGCCGCAAAGAGAGAGAGGATACACCGGATGATATACTTACTGCTCTTTTCAACGGGCTCGACCCGGTAACATCCGCATCTTCCGAGATCCGAAGATGCATTCTTTCCGAGGATGAGATCAGCGATAACGCGTCTCCGAAGCTGCGCCAGATCCGCCGTAACATCAAGGCGGCCGGAGAGCGCATCCATACAGAGCTCAATCGTATTATCGCTCAGCATGCCAAGGACTACCTGCAGGATGCTCTCGTAACGACCCGGGACGGCAGATACTGTATTCCGGTCAAATCGGAACACAGAGCCAACGTAGCAGGCATCGTTCATGATATGAGTTCCTCCGGGAACACGGTATTTGTGGAACCTGCCTCCGTTGTAAAACTGAATAATGACATCCGTGAAATGGAAATAGAGGAGGAAAAGGAAATAGAGGTCATTCTCGCGAAACTCTCCGAGATGCTGGCTGAGTATAACGGACAGATCCGTTATGACTACGAGATCATGACACAGCTCGACTTTATTTTCGCCAGGGCTTCCCTTGCCTTATCCATGAATGCCACAAAACCGATCGTCAGCGACGACGGTATTATCGATCTCAGAAAAGCAAGACACCCTCTTATTGATAAGAAAAAAGTCGTTCCGATCGATATCCGCCTGGGCGGGGATTTTGATCTGCTGGTCATCACAGGTCCCAATACCGGCGGAAAGACCGTCACATTAAAAACGACCGGACTTCTGGAGCTTATGGGCCTGTCCGGACTGCATATCCCGGCCGGTGACCGAAGCCGCATCGCGCTGTTCACCGAGGTCTATGCCGACATCGGTGATGAGCAGAGCATCGAGCAGAGTCTCTCGACCTTCTCTTCACATATGACGAACATCGTGACTTTTCTGGATAAAGCGGATACGGATTCTCTGTGCCTCTTCGATGAGCTGGGGGCAGGCACCGACCCCACGGAAGGCGCTGCACTGGCGGTCGCGATTCTGGACAGCCTTCACCAAAGAGGTGTACGGACCATCGCCACAACGCATTACAGTGAAATCAAAGTCTACGCTTTAAAGACCCCCGGCGTCGAGAACGCTTCCTGCGAATTTGATGTCGCCACACTCTCTCCGACCTACCGGCTTCTGATCGGCGTTCCCGGGAAGAGCAATGCATTTGCAATATCCAGAAAGCTTGGTATCTCCGAGGCTGTCATAGAGGATGCGAAAAATCTTCTCACCGACCAGCAGGAAACATTCGAAGATGTCATCTCCGATCTCGAGTCAAAACGTATGAGTCTCGAGCTGGAAAAGGAGGAAGCCGAGAGAACGAGCCGGGAGATTGAGAAGATGAAGAAGGATCTCGAGTATCAGAAGGCTCATCTGGAAGAGCAGAAAAAGAAGCTCATCACCGAATCCTCCATAGAAGCGAGAAAGATTCTCCAGGATGCAAAGGATTATGCGGATAAGACGATTTCTTATTTCGCCAAGCACGGGGGGATTGCCTCCGGCAAAGAAATGGAGAAAGAACGTCAGAATCTCAGAAATAAGATCGGCGATATGAATAAGAACATCGGCGATCTTGGCGGAAGCGGGATTCGGACCGGAACTCTTGACGCAAAAGATATCAAGGTAGGAGATACCGTCAGGGTCATCAGTCTCAATCTGAAAGGTACCGTCAGCACCCTTCCGGATGCAAAAGGATATCTTTTCGTCACGCTGGGAATCATGCGTACCAAAGTAAAACTTACGGATCTCGAGAAGATCGACGAAGCCGATATAAATGCTCCCGGCGTAAAGAAGTCTTCGACCGGAAAGCTGCGAATGGAAAAATCTTCCACTGCAACAACGGAAATCAATCTTCTGGGCATGACTGTGGATGAAGCCTGCATGGAACTCGACAAGTTCATCGACAATGCGGCGCTTGCCCACCTGCCGAGTGTTCGGATCGTACACGGAAAAGGCACGGGCAAACTAAGGCAGGGCGTTCAGAAATATCTGAAAAAGAACAAGCATGTAAAAAGATTCAGACTCGGCGAATATGGTGAGGGTGACGCCGGAGTTACAATAGCGGAACTTAAGTAACAGGGAAAGAAGGAAAAGCTATGGCTGCAAGGCAGAAGATCCTTATCGTTGATGACGATAATAATATTGCAGAACTAATATCACTCTATCTTGAAAAGGAAATGTTTGAAACCAAAATAGCAGAGGACGGTGAGGAAGCACTCGAACTGTTCGAAAGCTTTAAGCCCAGCCTGATCCTGCTGGACCTCATGCTCCCGGGCAAGGACGGATATCAGGTATGCCGTGAAGTCCGGGCGAAGAAAGACACACCGATCATCATGCTTTCCGCAAAGGGTGAGACATTTGACAAAGTACTGGGTCTGGAGCTTGGCGCAGATGACTACATCATCAAACCCTTCGACTCAAAGGAACTTGTTGCGAGAGTAAAAGCCGTTCTTCGCCGCTACCGTACCGCTCCCGAAGCGCCGGTACCGGTCGCGGCAGGTGCCAAAATCGCAGAGTACACGAATCTTGTAGTAAATCAGACCAACTATTCCGTCCTCTACAACGGGAAAGAACTTGTTATGCCGCCCAAAGAACTGGAGCTCCTGTATTTTCTGGCCTCTCAGCCGAATCAGGTCTTCACCAGAGAGCAGCTGCTTGATCACATCTGGGGGTACGAGTATGTAGGAGACACCAGGACTGTCGATGTACATATCAAGAGACTCCGTGAAAAAATAAAAGATCAGGACAACTGGGCGATCCGCACGGTCTGGGGAATCGGTTACAAGTTCGAAGTAAAGCAGAGGTGATCCCTTTATGAAAGTTTCTCTGCTCGCAAGGTACCTGATTGCCTATGCGATCCTGGCTGTTCTCTCCATGTTGGTAGTGACGACCCTTGGCAAGCAGCTTATCCTTAATGAGCTCACCCTGTACAAGGCCAATGAGTTGTACTCAGAGGCGACCAACATTGCGGAAAATCAGGGACGAAGGTACTTTCAGAGCGAGGCAGTCTTAAATGAGCTGTATAACACACTGACTCTCGTGGCTTACGCCAACGGCGCTTCCATCCGTCTGATCGACACGGACGGTACAGAGCTTATTAATACGGAGACACCGCTGAGCCTGGAGAACCCCCACGTGATCGAAAATTTTGACTATCTCCGCTTCGGTCCGAAATTCTACGAAGTAAGCACTTTTTATAATCAGTACGACCAGGAGATGCTGAGTGTCATCTGTCCGATGACGCGCGCTGTAAAAATCAGGGGGTATATCTCTGTCTCCATTCCCATGGAAAGCCTGAACCGGTTGACAGCGATCCTTGTTCACAGAGTGGAAATCGTCTGTTTCGTGAACTTTCTGCTGTCACTGATCCTTCTGGCTGCCTTCTGGTATTATATTTACCGCCCTCTCATAAAAATCAATTATGGTGCAGGCGAATTCGCCCGCGGCAATCTGAACCACAAGATCGACGTGACAAGCCATGATGAGATGGGCTATCTTTCCGATACACTGAACCTGATGGCAGGAGAACTGAAGAAGAACAATGACTACCAGAAAAACTTCATCTCCAATGTAAGCCACGATTTCCGTTCCCCTCTGACGTCCATCAAAGGTTTTACGGAAGCCATGACTGACGGAACGATTCCTCCGGAGCTTCACGGAAAGTATCTGAATATCATTGCCCAGGAGACCGATCGTCTGGATAAACTGACGAAGTCTATTCTTGAACTCAATACTTTGAGCGCGGGAAAAGTCTCCCTCAATTATTCGGTCTTCGATATTAATGAGATGCTGAAGACGACTGTCTCCGTCTTTGAGGGAAGCTGCAGAAAAAAGAAGATCACGATCAATCTGGTGCTGACCGGAACTTCTCTGAAGGTCAACGCCGATAAAGAAAAAATCGAGCAGGTCATTTATAACCTGCTCGATAATGCCATCAAATTCAGCGACCGCAATTCCCAGATCAAGCTGGAGACCACGATACGCCACAATAAATGTTATGTCTCCGTCAAGGACGAAGGATGCGGTATTCCACAGGACTCTCTCCCCAAGATCTGGGATCGTTTTTATAAAACGGATACATCCCGCGGACGCGACCGGAAGGGAACCGGACTGGGCCTGTCTATCGTAAAAGATATCATAACAGCTCACGAACAGACGATCAGTGTGGTCAGTACGGAGAATGTCGGAACCGAATTCGTTTTCACGCTGGACCTTGCCTGACCCGTTCCGGGCAGATGCCTCTCTTTCACCGTGTATCCCGTCGGCCCGGTCAGAGCATCACTTTCTCCAGTTCCTCCCGCTGCGGTCGATCAAGATAGCGCACGCTCTCCCCGTTAAGGATCGTGCGCGCTTTAAGAGCATTGGCGTGACCAATGATCTTATAAGGAATTTCTGACGCTGACAAAATCCGTTCCAATGCGATAGGATCCTCGGTAAGTGCGACCCATGTGCCTTGTGAACGCGCGTAATAAGGATTTATATCGAAAAATTCCAGGATCTCCACGGTCTGCTGGTCAATGGGAATGCTTCTGAGCCTGATCTCAAATCCCGTCTCACACGTTTCCGCCATGTACCAGAGGGCATTTAATATTCCCCCTTCGGACATCTCCGCGCAGTAGGCGGAAGATGCACCGATTGCCTTCAGATTCTCCCGGATCCTTTCGGCAATCCTCTCTCCTTCTGTTAGGGAGAGATCTGTCAAATGCATGAAAAAAGGAGGGAACTTCCGATCAAGTTCCCTCTTTTTATTATCCATCAGATACTTTGCGGCATCGATCGCAATACTGTTCAGTACGAATATTTCTCCTGTCATCTGCAATACCATCCATTCTTCAGGCAAGACCGGCCAGTGACAGGAAGTAGTTGATCTGATCGAGCTGTCCTGCCGCGATTGCACCCATCAGATTGGCCTTCAGGTTGGGGTCTGCAGTCTGTACACCCACAGTATAGGTGATCGGAGTCATCCGATAGCTGCTCTCATTGACCCATTCTCTCGTCATCTCTCCGTTCTCGACCGTTTCCTTCCAGAGTTCCGCCTCATAACCGATGTGCGGTTCTCCGCTCTGGATGATCGTGCCGGCCGGAAGATTTTCATCCGGAATAAATATGAACTGTACATCCGTCTGTGACAGTACATTACTGATGTAATTGACTGTACGGCCTGCAGGACGTGTTTCTACTCCGTAAATCGAAAAGTGCAGAGCTCCGCCTCCCGCTGTTCCGTAAAGATAAATCGGGGCATCCGTGTTATTTGTGAACTTCAGATCCTTGCCGCCTTCCTCTGAAATAGCAGCGTCCTTGGACGGTTCAATATAGTGGACCATCATGGAATGGCAGAATCTCTCATCGACCTGCAGTTCTGCCTGAAGAACGGCCAGATAAAGCGTCGTCGAGACCTGGCAGATCCCACCGCCGAATGTATCTATGACCGACCCCTCCGCATAGGAAGGCGCAGGCGCATATCCGTTCTCTGCACTGAACGGCACGACATGCTCAAGCAGTGAGAACTGTTCACCGGGCATGAGTATAATTCCGGATATGAGCTGTGTCCCGTTTACAATATTCTGTTCACGTTCCGGAGAACTTCCGGAGTAATCCGTATCTCCTGTTCCGATAATGTCTTTTACCCTTGCCAGCTGTTCCTTGTCCCTTGAAGGCGGGATCACTTCTGTCACCAGATTGAAATCAGGTGCTCCGCCCCGCCATCCGGTATTCATATAAAGGACCATGGCACTGTAGGAGGCAGATTCATCCACCACAATTCCATTCACGCCTTCGACAACAGAAAGTGTTCCGTCACCGTTTAAAGTAAGGGCATTTTCTACCGGTGCACGATTCGCAGTCACAGCACACTGAGAAATAAATGCATGCATGGCATCCGAACTGAATTCCCTCTCTATAGGAAGCTCTACACCGTTGGCCGAAAGGTCTTTCCTGACTTTGTAGCGCTCCAGAATGTTGCCTCTGCGGCCAAGGCTGAGAGCCTTACTGACTACATTCGGGTTCGTCCAGTTAAAGCCAAGATCGCTGACGGCAATGACCATCTCCTGTCCGTCTGCTCTGGCCGTCATAACGGAATTCTGCATTTCAGCCACATGCGCATTGACGGCAGCGGTGGCCTGCTCTTCATTCATTCCCGAAACATCGACAGAACCGATCTTAACGCCATCCAGTATGACTGCATTCGGATTGGTCTGCAGAGAATTTTCGGAAGCTGCAACAGCTTCCGAAACATTCGCGCTTTGATCTTCGGAAGAAACCTGTGCAGTATCTCCGGCATCCGGAACTTCCTCGCCGGCTTCCTCCGTTACCTGGTCTTCCGCACCCGCTTCCTCCGTTATCGGTTCTTCCGCATCGGCTTCCTCTGCTATCTGTTCTTCCGTCTGAACATCCCATTCCTCTGCCTCCTCGGCAGCCATGGCGGGGGCGACCAGACTTAAAATCATGATTACAGCAAGTATGACCGCAATGATAGCAACTACGATCCGCTGCATATTCTTATTCATCATATCTTTCGCATCCTTTCGAAATCGGATGGCGTGTTGCCAAGGAGCAATCGAATGACGTATTACTCAAGAGGATATTTCTCGGTGAGTTCTTTCACGATCTCTCTGGCTTTTCCGATATTATCCTCACTCTCTATAACAAGAGCAATAGCCTCAGCGACCCGGTCCATATCTTCCGTATTGAACCCTCTCGTCGTGACAGCCGGTGTTCCGAGACGGACACCGCTTGTAATGAACGGGCTTCTGGGCTCACGCGGAATAGTATTCTTGTTGGCTGTGATATTGGCCTGATCCAGTCTCTCCTCGAGTTCCTTTCCTGTCAGCTCTGAATCTCTGAGGTCGATCAGCATAAGATGGTTATCCGTTCCTCCGCTGACGATCCTGACACCACGGTCCATAAGACCACGGCAGAGAGCCTGTGCATTTTCAACCACGCGGCCTGCGTACGCCTTGTATTCAGGAGAGAGATCCTCCTTGAACATCACCGCTTTGGCTGCGATGCTGTGCATCTGCGGGCCACCCTGTGTTCCCGGAAAAATGCATTTATTAAGCTTGTGCTCTTTCGCGAACTCTGCGCTGGATAAGATCATACCGCCGCGCGGTCCGCGAAGGGTCTTGTGTGTTGTCGTTGTGACAACATGGGCATACGGAATCGGACTCGGATGATAGCCGGTCGCTACCAGTCCCGCGATGTGTGCCATATCCACCATGAGATAAGCGCCCACTGAGTCAGCGATTTCACGCATCCTCTTAAAATCGATCGTCCGACAGTAAGCGGAAGCACCGGCAACGATCATCTTCGGCTTGCATTCTTTCGCGATCCGTTCACATTCATCATAATCAAGGAAGCCATTCTCATCCACACCGTACGGCACAGCCTTAAAATAGTTTCCGGAAACATTGGCAGGCGAACCATGCGAGAGATGTCCGCCTTCTTCAAGGTTCATTCCCATAAAAGTGTCGCCCGGCTGAAGCAGTGCATAAAAGACTGCAAAATTGGCCTGCGCACCGGAATGCGGCTGAACATTGGCATATGTACATCCGAACAGTTCCATTGCGCGGTTGCGGGCAAGATCCTCTATCTCATCAACGAACTCACATCCGCCGTAGTAACGATGACCGGGGTACCCCTCCGCATATTTATTCGTAAGAACGGAACCAAGAGCCGACATGACAGCTTTGCTGGCCCAGTTCTCGGAAGCAATTAACTCTATATGAGAATTCTGTCTTTCAAACTCTTTCTGAATCAGATCCGCAACTTCCGGATCCACATTGTGAATATCTTCCCAGGTATACATACGTTCCTCCTTCTAATCCTTCGAGGTGACGACTTCCGTCTCAATCGGCACGTGCTCAATATTAGCATAGAACCGCCTGAGTTGCCAGAAGAAAATATGCCCGTTATCCTTCATCTTTCTGTGCATTATGTCCTTTATGATGAGTCATATTGGCAAACATTGTATAATCCGGAAGCCAGATCAGCTTAATTGTGCCGATCGGACCGTTTCGCTGTTTTGCGATAATGATCTCTGCTATCCCTTTGTCATCCGTATCCTTATTATAATAATCATCGCGGTAGATGAACATGACGACATCGGCATCCTGCTCGATCGCTCCGGATTCACGAAGATCTGAGAGCATGGGTCTGTGGTCCTCCCGCTGCTCGACACCGCGGTTCAGCTGTGAAAGGGCAACGATCGGTATGTTCAGTTCACGGGCAAGTGATTTCAGGGCACGGGATATATCGGAAATTTCCTGCTGACGGT
>DMAZ01000153.1 GCA_003446335.1 Lachnospiraceae bacterium
TCACGCAGAAAAGATCCGGCGCAAGAGATGCGATCGATGTATGTTCATATCCATCCATGAGCAGACGATCATAAATTTCATCGGAGAAGATGATGAGCTGATGCTCTCTGGCGATCTTTACAATGCCTTCCAGAACATCTTTCGGATAAACAGCACCGGTCGGATTATTCGGATTGATGACGACGATCGCCTTCGTACGGTCATTGACTTTTGATTCCATATCTGCCAGATCCGGATACCACTCGCTCTGTTCATCACACATATAATGAACGGCCTTGCCTCCTGCCAGAGTAGCGCAGGCGGTCCAGAGAGGATAATCCGGTGCGGGGATAAGAATCTCGTCTCCCTCATCGAGAAGTGCTGACATGCAGAGATTGATAAGTTCGGATGCTCCGTTGCCGGTATAAATATCATCCATGGACAGATTCGGAATATCTCTCGTCTGAGCATACTGCATGATGGCCTTTCTTGCTGCCCAGATACCCTTGGAATTGGAATAGCCTTCCGAATCTCTCAGATTCGCGGCCATATCATAAATGACTTCTTCGGGCGCTCTGAAGCCGAAGGGAGCCGGATTACCTATGTTGAGTTTCAGCACTTCGATTCCTCTGGCGATCATTCGATCCGCTTCCTCAACGACCGGTCCTCTCACATCATATAGTACGTTATCGAGCTTTGATGATTTTTTGAACTCTTTCATAACTGCCACCTTCCCAATACACTTTCGTTACCTGAAGCGATAACTCTATCAGTATAGCACAAAGATGCATACCGGGAACAGTAATTCTTTACTTTCACCGGCAGTTACCGATAAATACATGCTCCAGATTTTTCCGGGCCACCTCTGCAAGCCGGTGGATCTTTCCGATATCCGTAGCAGGTTCGCTGAATTTATATCTCGGAAAATATCTCGTAATATGGAGCGGAATACCGGTGCCGATCCCCGACAGCCATCCGGAAAGCCTCTCCATCTCCTCCTCGCTGTCATTCTTTCCGGGAATGATCAGAGTAGTGACCTCGACATGGCATCCCCCGGCAGCACGCTTAATAAAGGATTTTGTCGTCTCCAGGTCACCTCCGACCCACCGGTAAAATTCTTCCGTAAATCCTTTTAAGTCAATATTCATCGCATCAATTCCCGGAAGCAGCTCTTCCAGGATCGGAAAGCAGGCAGATCCATTCGTGATCAGAACATTTCGGAGTCCGCATTCCGATGCAAGACGAGAAGCATCGCGGACATATTCCCAGCCTGTGAGGGGCTCATTGTATGTATAAGCAATTCCGATATTCCGATGTTTCTTAAGAGACAGCGCGCTGTCGACGAGCTGTTCAGGCGTAATATATGTTCCTTCACTATTCGATTCCGTCATACGTGAAATCTCATGATTCTGGCAGAACGGGCAGAAAAGATTACATCCGAAACTGCCCACGGAAAGAATATTACTTCCCGGGCAGAACATGGCAAGCGGCTTCTTCTCGATCGGGTCGAGATGAAGAGCGGTGGCAATTCCGTAATTGACCGGAATCACTCGGCCGTCCACATTTTTTCTGGCTCCGCACATACCCGTCTGCCCCTCACTCAGCCGGCAATGTCTGAAGCACACAGGACATACAGCGTATTTCGAACACAGACCTGTTTTTTTCTCCATAAAACCACCATCCTGCACTCTACGCGTGACGCGTGACCTCGAAGCGATACAATTTTATTTCCCCATCGTCATCCGGGATTCCTGCCTTCCGTCTGGCGATCTCTATCTGCTGTTCCACACTGTCGACACCCTCAAGATCCGGCAGCAACAGCCCTCTTCTGCGTCCTCTCTCAACTATTACCCCATAGCGCTTAACATCCAGCATGCTCTCATCTTCTATTTCTTCCGGAGCTTCGAGCACATCCACGCTGATTTCCAGCATGGGGAGTTCAGAAGGTCTGATCGGACGGAATCTCGGATCTCTCGTCGACGCGCTGACTGCATTCTGCATGATTTCCCGGGCTATGTTCGATGTCGTCGGGGCAGTCGTACCGATGCATCCTCTCAGTTGACCATTCTCATGGATGGAGACAAATACCCCTGCTTTCCGGCTGGTCATTTCCCGCGGAAGGTCCTCGGGCATACGCGGATACACACCCTTTCTTACATAGTTCTCCACAACGAGACGGGCAAGCCGGACGTAAGCGTCCTCATTCTCCTTTTTTTCGGAAACAGCCTGCGCGCTCCTTGCGACATAACGATCAAGATAGTTTCTGTTCTCATCCGGATATCCTGCTTCAAAGGTGACAATGCCGTATCCTACTCCGTACGGTCCCTCATAGGATAATTTCCGGGCTTTCACATCTGTCCGGTCAAAGGCACCTGCCATGATCACAAATGACCTGTGGCCGCATTCAGCCGCCTTATCGCAGAAATCATCTTCAAATTCAAGGAGTTCCTCAAATGCCGCCCTTGAGAGTACGTCCATTACTTTCCTGTCATATTCGGGGCCTTCCGGGGCATATCCATAGGGACCGGACGGAAGAAGCTTGTGGGAAAGATCGCCGCTCGCTATGATTACACAGCGCCGGTCCAGCGCTTCCGCAACAGTCTTCAGATACATGCCCATCTGATAATGCATCGTGAGCGGAAGACCGGACAGACCGATCCGGACTGTCTTATAACCTGAATAATACTTGTCAACAAAATACAGCGGTATCATGGTCGCGTGGTCAAGCTGAGATTCTCTCTCTCCGAGCGTTCCGGCAGGGAAATCATCATGGTCTGCGATCTGCTCCAGCGCATCCACGAACTCTGTGTCATATTCCGTACGAATTTTTACGCTCCCGGCCCTGAAACGGGAAAAGGACCCTGACGCCCCTCTCCCGGCTGACACATGAAAATAGTCTGCATACAGTACGGTGTGCGGGCTCGTTACAAGAATTGTTTCCGGTCTCAGCTCCGCAATTTCACGTGCTGCTTCGTTGTACGAATCGATCGTTTTCTGTATTGCCCTTTCCTGACCTCTTCCCACTTCCGGGATAATGAGAGGCGGATGAGGCACTGCAAATGCACCGACAATACCCATGCCATGCACCTCCTCCATTCTTTTTTCAAATTATATCATAAATGAAACTTGTAAATAACTCCCTGCATTGTTAAGATACTTA
>DMAZ01000003.1 GCA_003446335.1 Lachnospiraceae bacterium
TTCTCCCAGCATCTGAGCCGGATTAGAAGCAGCCTTCACTTTATCAAAAGCTTTTACTATAATGCCGTTCTCATCAATCAGATAGGTCGTTCTGACCACACCCATACTGACTTTACCGTAATTCTTCTTTTCCTTCCAGACATCATATGCCTGAATCACTTCCTTCCCGGGATCAGCGAGAAGGGTAAAAGGCAGACCATACTTCTCTTCGAATTTCTTGTGGGATGCCACACTGTCTTTACTCACTCCCAGAATGACTGCGCCTTTCTCCCGGAACTGGGGGTACAGCTCCCCGAACGCACAGGCCTGCTTTGTGCATCCGGCCGTCATATCTTTCGGATAAAAGTACAGGATTACCTTCTGTCCCAGATAATCCGCAAGGCTTCTCATTTCTCCATTCTGATCCGGCAGTGTAAATGCCGGGGCTTTCGTTCCTATTTCTAACATCATCTGTCCTTTCCGCTGCATAAAATGAACTGTCTGATTTTATTCTGCAGCCTCGAAATAATTATGTCATTTAAAAGACTTCATGCCAATATCTTTTTCTATCCACTTTTTTGCTGCTGTCGGCAGAAGCAGACTTTTCGAATATCTTCTAAAATTCTGCAGCCGGAGGTTTTGACCTTCGTCTCAGTTTAATTCCAGCCTCATATACACAAGTTCCTGATAACCTGACAGACGGGATCTGAAGCCTTTAGGGTTTCTTCCGAACTCTACAAAACCGGCCTTTTGATACATGTTGACTGCACGAACGTTTTCCGCGACCACATTCAGCTCCATCTGCTCATATCCGGCCTTTTTTGCACACGCGATACATGCTTCCATAAGGGCATAGCCTATCCCAAGTCCCCAATAATCCACATCAACGCTGATTCCGAAATCAGCCCGATGGCATACTTTGTATTTGCTGCCCATGGAGTCGATTCCGGCCAGACCGACAACACGGCCGTCAACCTCTGCCAGGATTTCAATCTCACAGGGGCTTTCCGTTTTTCTCTTTAAATACTGACCTTCCTGTTCCGGCGTAATATCAGATTCCTCCGGATAAGAAAGAAGGTAATCCGTCTGCTCATGGGTCAATACAAAAATATCCAGAACAGCTTTCCCATCCTTTTCTGTTCCGTTTCGAAGAGTACAGGTTCTGCCGTCTTTCAGTATGATCATCTTTTTATATTCCATATTTACTTCCTCTTACCATTATTCAGCTGTACAGGAACAGTTCTGATTATTATCATGCTTTTACTCGTTTTTCTTTCCGGCATCACTCAGCGTACCTTTCTGTATCGTCCATCATGCCTGTGATCCTGATACTGTCCGCCTCCACCTGACAACTGTAATAGACGACCTTTACGCCGGCTTTGGCAGCGCGAATCAGTGCCTGTCCGAACTTCGGATGTGTACCATCGTTGGGGAATACCATATGAATCCCATTCATCTGGATCACAAAGGCGATCTGGCAGTGAAATCCTTTTCTTGCCGCTTCTGCCAATTCTTCCAGATGTTTCACACCTCGTTCTGTCGGCGCATCCGGGAATAATCCGATTCCCCGTTCAAGGTCCGATGCGAGTGTGCACCCTTTTACTTCCGTGAGATATTTCTCCCCGGTGTCGCATCTCGTGCGCGAGGAGCTTGCGGACGCGGTGNNTAAATGCAGCGAATATTCTTGCTGCTTCAGCGAAGTTCATTGTCTTTACCTCCTTTCTATCTCGTGCGCGGTGTCGCATCTCGTGCGCGAGTAATGCGCGCGTTCCTCTTTTATTCTTGCGGACGCGGTGCGCGCGCGTTCCATCTCGTGCGCGGTGCGCGAGGAGCTTGCGGACGCGGTGCGCGCGCGTTCCATATAAAAATCAAACCGGGACCCCCCATAAGTATATTCCGGCCTGACCACATCATAGCCCATACCCATCAGCTGCTGCCTCATCAGTTCATTCGGCGCTAGACTGTCTATGTTCACCCACTTCAATTCAGGCTCATAGACAGAAATCAAATCATATGCCGTCTTCCTGTCCGGATTAGATGACTTCTGAAGAGTGACCCTTGCCTTCGGTACCAGCAGTTCTTTCAGTCGGCCGGTATTCTTTACATGCACCTTCTCTGCATTTCCCTCGATCAGCACTTCGGCTACAAAGCGGTTTACTCTACGAATAAATACGCCCGGGATAGTATTTTCATAATGGATGAATGGTTCTGTTCTGCTCATTTTTTCCTTTCCAGGCATTATTGTCCAAACGGCAACATAATTGAGACCGGATAATCGGTACTCATCAAAATGATATCCGCTCCATTATAACATGGTATAATATAAATATCTTTTTACGGTCATTTAGTAACTGTGAAAATCCGGTAAGGAGGGACCCTCATGAGCAACATCACGGAATACTTTTATAAAGGCGGTCTGAACTGTGCGGAATCCACGATGCGCTGTCTCATCGAAAACGAAGTCGTGGATATTCCTTTGGAATCCGTTCGTATGATGAGCGGATTCGGAGGCGGAATGCAGCGTGGCGCTGTATGCGGAGCCGTAATCAGTGCCGTCGCCGCCATCGGGTCTAAGACAGGGAGAGTGGAACCAGGCGAATCCAGACAGCCTTCCGCAGCGGCGGTCCGCGAGTTTTTAAATCGTTTTGAAGATGAATTCGGCACCCTGTACTGTCATGAACTGCAGAAAACATACGTGAAAGAACATGCTCTCAAGTCTGAGGGAATGTATCGCGCATGCACGGTGTTCGTGGAGAAAGCTGTTGAATTGACAGAGGAAATACTGCAAAAAAACGGTTAAACCTGCTTCAGATTTTTCACGCCAAAGGATCTGCCTTTTTTAAAGGTCAAATATACTCATCTGTGTATATTTCTCCGGCAGATCCTGCATGAACCGGAAGCATTCCTCCGGGTCTGACAGGATTCCGTTCGACTTACAAATCCCCTGAAATACTTCTTTCAGCATACCTGCATTCGGACTTGGCAATTCATACGAATTTCCATACCGTTTAATGTACCGTTCTTTCATCCCCGGGAAATGTTTATCCAGCGCTGCATAATAATATTCGCGGTCTCCTTCTCTGAGCGTCAGACCCATTCCGAAATCTATGACGCCTTTTACACCCACACGTACGCATTCATTCAGAATTGATGTAATATTCTCCCTGCTGTCATTTATAAAAGGCAGGATCGGTGTAAGCCATACAACGGTCGGTATCTTCCTTCTCTGCATCTCTTCCAGCACCTCTATTCTGCGCTTTGTATTGCAGACATTTGGTTCCAGTATCCGACACAGATCATCATCATAGGTCGTAAGAGTCATCTGGACCACACATTTTGCGGAGCGGTTTATCTCCTCCAAAAGGTCGATATCCCGGAGGATACGATCCGACTTTGTCTGTATCGCCACCCCGAAACCATACTTTAAAATAACCTCCAGACACTTTCTTGTAAGACGCAATTCCTCTTCACAGTGCATATACGGATCTGACATCGAACCGGTTCCGATCATACACTTTCGTCTCTTTGATTTTAATGCCCTTTCTAACAGCTCCGGTGCATTTCGCTTCACTTCTATATCCTCGAACGGATGTGTGAACTGATAGCACAGGCTCCTGCTGTCACAATAAATGCAGCCATGGCTGCATCCACGGTATATATTCATCCCATACTGACCGCCATTGCCGGTCAGTATTCCCTTTGCCTCAACAAAATGCATTGTGTCAGATCCTCTCACTTCTGAAACCCGAATAATGACCTGCATAATGCAGACATTCTGTTTCATGGATATTTTTTCTTTGTTCCCAATTATAGTGGTGCTCTTAAAATCTGTAAATGTAAAAAGCCCCGGCAGCATCTCTCTTCCAGAGTATCTTACCGGGGCATGGGCATCCTTTTTATGGGCGGATCATTTAGTGAAGCTCACATGGATAAATC
>DMAZ01000061.1 GCA_003446335.1 Lachnospiraceae bacterium
TTAAGTAGGTCTCGAGCATCTCGCCAATGAGGAAGCAGAGAACGAACGGAGTGGTCGGCAGTTTGAACTTATGATACAGATAACCTACGATACCGAAGATCATGATGGACTGTACGTCGAAGATTCTGTTGTTCGTCGCAAATGCGCCGACTGCGCAGAGCACCAGGATCAGAGGAAGCAAAATGTGTTTCGGTACCTTGAGGACCTGAACAAATCCCTTGATACAGAACCACTCAACGAGGAGCATGATCAGACCGCAGACCATACAGGCTGCGAAGATACCGTATACGACATCCGCATTCTTTACGAAGAGGAGCGGACCGGCTGAAAGACCGTGGATCAGGAAGCCGCCGAGCATCATGGCCGTAACACCGTCACCCGGAATACCGAGAACAAGCAGCGGGATCATCGCACCGCCGATCGTAGCATTGTTGGCGGACTCTGTCGCGACGATACCGTCCGGGCAGCCCTTACCGAATTCGTCGGGATGCTTGGACATATTCTTGGCCGTTACATACGCGAGCATACCGGATGTCGAACCGCCGATACCCGGAAGAATTCCGATACCCGTTCCGATAAGTGAAGATCTGAAGAAGTTCGGAAGATGGTAAACGAACTCCTGCATGGAGAAACCGAAGCCCTTCACTTTATTGATCGGGATGGTCTTTCCGGCATTGGCATTCATCTTTTCAGCAGTCTTCAAAATATCCGCAACGGCGAAAATACCGATAAGAGTCGTCAGTGTATCGAAACCGCTCATCAGGTTAATGTTGCCGAACGTAAAGCGGGCAGTTCCGTCGATCGGGGACATGCCGACGCATGAGAAGACAAGACCGAGCATACCTGCAAGGACGCCTCGGACCATGTTGCCTGAAGAAAGAATGGCGACCATCGTCAGCGCGAAGAAGCAAATACCGAAATTCTCCGCCGGAGTGAACTGAAGGGCAATATCAGCCAGCTTCGGAGCAAAGAACGTAAGGATTATGAACGAGAATTCAGAGCCGAGGAACGAGAAAACGATACCAAGGCCGAGTGCTTTCATCGCCTCACCTTTCTGAGCCATCGGATGACCGTCGAAAGTGGTTGCGATTGAAGAGGCGGTACCCGGCATATTCAGCAGGATAGCTGAAATCAGACCGCCGGAGATACCTCCGATATAAACAGCTACAAGCGTGTTCATACCCAGAGATGCTTCCATCGTAAATGTGATGGGAAGCATGAGCGCGACCGCCATGGATGCGGAAAGACCCGGGATAGAACCAAAAACGATACCGATTGCCACGCCCGCGATCATCAGCAGCAGGGACATCGGCTGGCATACGGAAAGAAGGGCACCGCCCAATAAACCTAATGCTTGCATTTTATACCTCCCTGTTACAGATTGATTGTAAAGATACCTGCCGGCAGAACGATCTTAAAGCCGTAGCGGAACAGGAAAAACACAATGAACACGAAAATGACATCGATCACAAGGAAAAGGATCATGTCTTTTTTGGTGCGGTTCTTATCCGGTGCCAGTACGTAAATCTGACAGAACAGGTAGACCAGCGTGGAAACGATGAAGCCAACAGGCTGAAGTACGAAAACGTAAATCAGAGAAAGGATCAGACTGAGTACGACTCGTCTGTAATCACAGTCATCCGGTCCCTCCGCCTCCGCTTTTTCAGCGTTCTTCTTGAAGCCTTTTATGCTCTGAACGAGCAGGATCGCTGCAAGAATGATGATAATTATGCCGATCGTTCTCGGCATAAAGTCCGGTCCTATTTCTACGACCGCACTGGCCGGCAGCATGGATGCGCCGATGATCAGGGCAATGCCGAGTGCAAGAAAAAACACACTCACGCAGATGTCCCCATACTTTTTGAGAAACATATATCTCCTCCTTCTTGAATCACCTCACGAGAGCCGGTCTCTTGCTGTCATATACCCAGTTCGGTATCAGGTATTGCATAGCAGTCGCATCGTTGCGGTCGTGTGATGGTAATTTATTATAGAGGGCATTCGCCTCCATAACTTTCTCCATATCAATCGTGACACCGAGACCCGGCTTCTCCGGAAGTTCAAGGTATCCGTCCCTGATCTGCGGCGTATCCTTCAGCAGGTTCTGGCCATCCTGCCAGATCCAGTGGGTATCCAGTGCTGTCGGATTACCGGGAGCGGCAGCGGCGACCTGAGCAAATGCCGCCAGCGTAATATCAAAATGATTATTCGAATGAGATCCCCAGGTAAGTCCCCAGTCATTCAGGAGCTGAGCGATGCGTATACTGCCTCCGAAGCCCCAGAAATGAGGATCCGCAAGCACGATATCTACCGATTTCAGCGCCGCGCTGTGATAGAACTGTCTCCAGTCCGTGGCGATCATATTGGTGGCCACCGGAAGCTTTACCGCATTCTTGAATTCGGCCATGATCTCACGGCTTGAATATCCGGCTTCGGGTCCGCAGGGATCCTCGATATATGTCAGTATATTCTCCATCGGTCTGCAGAGGTCAATGGCTTCCTGCAGGCTCCAGGCTCCATTCGGATCAATATTGATCCTGCCTTCGGGGAAAGCCTTCTTTAAAGCTCTCACAGTATCCATTTCATATGCGCCCTCAAGAACACCGCCTTTCAGCTTGAAGTTCTTGAAACCGTATTTATCATGAAGGATCATCGCTTCCTCGACGACCGCCTCATGCGTAAGGATCTCTTTCCTTCTGTATGCGAACCAGGGGTCACTGCTGTCGGATTCATCGATATAGGGAAGATCCGGTGCGGCCTTCTCCTTATCGCTTACATAGAACAGATAGCCCAGCGTCTCGACCTTATCTCTCTGTTTCCCGTCTCCGAGCAGCTCGCACATCGGAAGATCAAGATACTGTCCCAGAAGATCCAGAAGCGCGCATTCAATCGCCCACTCAGCTTTCACGACGAATTTCAGTTTGCTGATATCCAGCGTCTGAATCCCCTCGCCGTCATCCTCTTTGGCTTTTTTGGTGTTCTTATGGATCGTATCCAGAATCGCACGGTATTTTCCGATCGGCTGTCCTACGACAAGCGGAACACAGCTTCTCAGTGCCTCGCAGGTATAGTCTCCGCCATGAATCTCACCGATGCCGGTATTTCCGCTGCTGTCTTTCAGGATCACAAGATTTCTTGTGAACCACGGAGCATGCGCTCCGCTCAGGGTCATCAGCATGCTGTCATACCCGGCTACCGGAATGACCTGCATATCCGTAACTACAGGTGTACCCTTCATTAACTCGCCTCCTTCCATTCTCTCCTTCCTTTTATCACTGCGTCCCGCAATGATCGTGTTGCCTGTATACTTCTCCGCTTTATCTTTGCAGGAGAGTTTCTCATTTGTTTCTCCGCTTCATCTTAGTCGGAGAATCTCTCATTTATTTCTCCGCAATTCCTGTTCCGGAGATTTTCTCATAGAATTTTACCATAGCGTCATGATCGTCTGCCCCGCAGCCATCTGCATTCAGGAACTGCATGATTTCCATGGCCTGTGCCGTGAACGGGACCGGTGAGTATACCGCATGTGCCGCATTAAGGGCATTTGTAAGGTCTTTTGTATGAAGATTGATCCGGAATCCCGGCTTGTAATTTCCCTCAAGCATCATCGGAGCCTTGGCATTCATAACATTCGAACCTGCAAGACCTCCCTTTATTGCCTCATAGACAAGTCTCGGATCGGTCCCTGCCTTTTTTGCAAATGTAAGCGCCTCCGCGACCACCGCAATATTCACGGCAACGATCATCTGGTTCGCAAGTTTTGCAACGTTTCCGGAGCCGATCTCACCGACGTAAACAACAGACGATGCCATCGTGCCGATCAGTTCTTTATATTTTTCAAACAGTTCTCTTTTTCCTCCGACCATAACGGAAAGCGTGCCTTCCACGGCCATGGGCTCTCCGCCCGATACGGGTGCATCCAGCATTTCCATCCCATATGCCTTAAGATCCTCGGCAATTTTTTTGCTCTCGGTAGGATCGATGGAGCTCATATCGATAAGTACCGTTCCGGGCTTTGCTCCTTCCGCGACGCCGTTCTTTCCGAACACGGCATCCCTTACATTCGGAGAATTCGGAAGCATGGTGACGATAACATCACTTCTTGATGCAACATCCGCACCGCTTTCACAGGCTATTGCTCCGCATTCTGTCATGGCATCGATCGTAGACTGACGATGAGTATAGACCGCGACTTCGTGACCTGCCTTAAGAATGTTCCTGCACATCGGCTGTCCCATGATGCCTAACCCGATAAAACCAACTTTCATGATACCGACCTCCCTTTATCTGACCGGAAAATTCTGCCCGATCCTTCTCATTGTTCGAATTATCTGCTTGTCATTCTGATTATTTTGATTTCATTTACTTTTTTTCACATGTTGATTATACCAATAATATAAGGAGAATGAAAGATTTTCTTCAATGACCGAATTCGGGTCTGAAACGTCTTCCATTCTCCTGATTTTCCAAATATCGCATTATTTATTTCATAACATGCACCTGTTAATGCATATTATTTCACATTTTTAATTTCACTCATCTTCTTCTTTTTAATAATTAAATCATTATGAAATTATCATTTCACAATTTGAAAGTTTTACCTTATTGTAGAAATTTTCCATTATATTTTATGCAAGTTATACAGTACCATCATATTTAGGCTCTACGCCATACTTCTTCATACGTCTCCACAACGTCGTTGTACTGATCCCGAGTTCCCTTGCAGCTTCCGCCCGATTTCCTCCATGCCTTGCAAGAACTTCTGCCAGATGTATACTCTCGGGAGACCTGTAAATGACTGCCCGCTCTCTTCCATCTTCCCTTTTCACTGAAGACGGATATAACTCATCATAAAGATTCCGAATCGTCACCTCGTCAATATTATGTTTCTCATTCATAAGGACCAGGCGTTCCGTAAAACTGCCAAGCTGAAGCAGATTGCCCTCCCAGCGCAGATTCTTAATGACTTCCTTACCGCCCTGCGTCAGATTGAAAAAACGGTTGTATTTTCTGCAATATCGCTGAAAATAGTAGTTAAAGTAATAAACAAGATCCTCCGGCCGTTTCGCCAGATCCGGTATTTCCAGGGTAAGGCCGGAAAGCAGGTAGAACAGCTCCTCCGAAAATCTCCCTGAGGAAATCAGGGTCGAAAGGCTTACTTTCGAAACAGCGATCATCCGCACATCAAGATAATCAAGCGGCTGTGCATCCGTTCTCGACACCGCGTACGGCCGCAGCAGTCTGATGAACTGATGCTGAGCCTGTAAAGTCAAATGCTCAATGCCTTTGATAAGAAGTGTTCCGTTGTCGGCCTTGCCGACAGCGCCTCTGAGCCCGACGTCGCCTGCTTCTCCCTGATGTTCTCCAAAAAGAAAACTCATCTGCTGTTCCTTGCTCATTCCCCGGATACGTACACTTACGAAAGGTCCCGATTTTCTTCTGCTGTTATTGTGAAGAGCCTCCGCAAGCTGATAATACTCGGTACCTTCGCCGCTGTAAAGCAGGACCGGCGCATCCGAGAGGGCGTATTTTTTAGCCAGGTTAAGCATCTGTTTCATTTTCGGATTTTCCGTATGAATATCTCTGAAGGTCTCCCGTGCATTATACCCATCCAGATACATATCACGAAAAAGCTTCTGCTGCCTCCCGATCTGACTGCTTATCTTCTGAAGGCTGATGATCGCCCCCGTGATCCGGTCATCATAACGGATCGGGACCATCAGAAGCATCCATGCACTGTTCCTGAGGTTGATGGAGGCAGAAAAACTGTCCGATTCACCTGAGAGAATATTCATAACACTGTTCTCATCAAGACCGGGAAGCAATTCTATGGCAGACATTCCGGTCACTTCCTCGGCACTCTTCCCGACCAGATCCTCCATCATTTTATTGATAACGATCACATGTCCTTCGGCATTTATTTTCAAAACGGCATTGGCCGAAGTATCCAGCACGGCTTCGAATTGAGCCGAATTATGTTCCTCCATCTCCAGCACCTGAAGCATATCGGTCGCTCTGGAGAGCGCAGCACGCACAGATTCCTCCGTTGCCGACAGGAACATGGTGGGATATCCCAGTCTTTCAGCAGTCTGACAGACTATCCGTCCTCCGAAAATAATATCCGGATTCTTTTCCTGAAGTTCACGGACTTTTTCATCCGTCTCCTCATTCCGGTCAATATAGCTTATGGATATTTTCGTTTCTGTCAGTGTTTCAAGATACACGATATCCGAGAGCAGATTTCTGAACACGACCATGCCGATATGCGGGTTCTTCTTGTGCAGTCGGTTTTTTGCATCCTTAATAAGCAGACCGAGCTCCTGGGCCGTTACACGCATCTCTACCACGGGTATATTGGTATACTCTTTAATGAGCAGAGCCTGATAACCTCTTGCCACAATAATACGGGCGCCGTGGGCAACTGCCCGCCGCGCCTCATTGACAGCCTCTCCGGATTTGATCGCGCGAATGTAATCAATATCAAGTCCCATCCGCACGACGGCATTCTCAGCCATTGTAACCATTTCGCTATAAGGAAGTAATAGTGCTATTTTAGACACCGGCTTTCTCCTTCTCCTCCATTGCCTCGTGAATAGCTTTCGCAAAAGCCCGGATCCTGTCAGGCTGAAGGCAGGGCACAAAATCCCTTACCTGCCCGCTTACAAGCTCCTTTTTGCGTATTTTCAGCATGACTTTTTCGGAAGTTGTCAGATTTCGCGCATCAAATTCTCCTCCGAGGCTCTCCGCGATCACACAGCTGTTGCGAAGTTCAAGAGAAAAATTCTCACGAAGAATTAAAGGTGCCTCATTCATGAGAGCATTACAGATAAATACACCTTTTATCTTCTTTCTGACTACATCCCAGTACATATCCATCCAGGTCATCAACGGTTTGTAAATCGTTCCGTAACGGATCCCGCTCCCGAAGATCACAACGTCATAAATCCTCGGATCGGGTTTTTCCTTCTCAAGATCACAAATCTTCACATGACGAAAATAGCTCCCTAACAGGGAGGCCGCTTTCGCGGCTGTCCCCGTTCTGGTCGCATATACAATTAATACTCTCATTTTAACCCCTTGCAGCGCTTCCCACACGCCGCAGTGCAGTATACCCCCACATACCGCACCCGAACACACTTATACTCCCTGTAACATACTTATCTCTGCCGCTTCTTCAAGCTGCACCCTCTTTTAATCAAGCGGAGGCATGCCCGGAAGACCATGGCAGTTCTTATACTTCTTTCCGCTTCCGCACGGACACGGGTCATTCGGATAAATCTTTTTCTTCTTACGAACGACCGGTTTCTTCGGTCCTTCCTCTTCCTTGTTGGTCGTCATCGGCTTCGCCTGTTCTTCGCGTTCCACCTTCTGCTCGATCCTTACATGATACATGAGCCTGAGAGTCTCCTCCTGAATATTGTGGGACATTTCTTCGAACATATCGAATCCGATCATTCTGTATTCGACTTTAGGATCCTGCTGACCGTAAGCAGTAAGACCGATTCCCTGTCTGAGCTGTTCCATATCATCGATCTGATTCATCCAGCGGGCATCAATTACCTTCAGGAGAACAACGCGCTCCAGTTCACGCATCTTCTCCATATCATCGAACTCCGCTTCCTTTGCCTCATACAGTTTGGCGGCCTTCTCTTTCAGGTCCTGCTTAAGCTGATTCTTGCTCATTCCGCGGATATTCTCCGCCGTGATACGATCGAACGGAATGATCGGTCTAAGATTCTGATTAAGCTCCGCAATGCCTTCCTCGGAATCCGCAGGATCAAGATCATCGCCGAAACACAGATCCACTTTGCGGTCGATCACAGCATGAGCCATCTGGAAAATAACATCCCGCATGTTCTCTCCGTCAAGGACCTTCCGGCGTTCCTCATAGATGACTTCTCTCTGATCATTATTTACCCGGTCGAATTCAAGAAGATTCTTTCTGATACCGAAGTTGTTGCTCTCGATCTTCTTCTGAGCGGACTCGATCGCGTTGCTGAGCATCTTATGTTCGATCTGCTCATTCTCGGGAACACCGAGCGCTTCAAATGCGGACATCAGTCTTTCAGATCCGAACAGTCTCATCAGGTCATCTTCCAGAGAAATATAGAATCTTGATTCTCCGGGATCGCCCTGACGGCCGGAA
>DMAZ01000113.1 GCA_003446335.1 Lachnospiraceae bacterium
CTCCGGCGGATCGCAGGCGCGCAAGAGGAATACGCACCGCGGCAAGTACGCCTGATGCGTACTTGATTATAAAAGGACGGGACATTCGCACTGACTTGTGTGAATGTCCCGCCCTGACTCATGACATAGTACATCTAAACTATATATTCTGTTTGTTTTTGATTACTCACGAACAACAACGGAAATACCATTCGGGATGCAGGTCAAAGATGCGTCTGCTCCCTTGATTTCACGTGCCATTGCGTAAGCGGTATTCAGATCCGGTGCATAGGTCATCTTCAATCCCTCGATCATATCTTTCTGAGAAGGATCTGCAACAAAGATTACCTTGTACTTGCGTACAATTCTCGCAAGGATCTGAGAACACCACTGATCCGGTCTGGTCTCCTCCTGAGGAGTAGCCAGGAATTTCTGGTAAGCCGTCTCAATGTCCGGCTCATCAGCTATGATGTGATAGAAGAAATCACCGCCGGTACCATCTTTGCAGGAACCAAGCATAATGATCACTCCGCCGTCTTTTACAGTTGCTTCACCGGCGGACATTCCCTTCGGTGACTGATAAGCATTCTGATCCAGCGGGTAACCGCCATTTGTTGTGATAACGATATCTGCATACTGCGGTTTCACGCATACATATTCGCCGATGAAATCACAGCCTTTGCGGTGTGCTGTCTCATAGTTACCTGCAAAAGCAGCAACTGTTTTCTTGTTCTCGTCAATGACTACGTTGACGATATACGCCAGCTTAGACATCTTCGCTGCGGCAAGCATATCCACATGCATCGGATTACCGTCCAGAATACCTGTCCTGGAATGCGGATCATCGATAAACTTCGAGCAATGGTTGCCCATAACGGTAACTGCATCTGCGATGCCGGGAAGAATACTCTTTCTTCCTCCGGAAAATCCTGCAAAGAAATGCGGCTCAATAAAGCCTTCTGCAACCAGCAAAGATGCATTCATGGCAGCCTTGTCCAGGATACAATCCGGGCCGGAAGGAAGTACACCGACCTTCACATTGGTAGACGGATCATGCGCGTCATGAACGATGATACGATCTTTGAATTCTTCGTAAAGCTCATCCCCCAGCTTTGTACGAAGTTCTTCGATTGTTGTCGGGCGATGGAATCCTGTCGCAACAAGAAGAGTGATCTTAATATCCGGATTGCCTTCTTTCAATTCGCGGATCATGTTTGGCAGAATATCCTTGCTCGGAACCGGTCTCGTATGATCACTGATAATGATAACGCAATCCGGTTTTCCCTTAGCCAGCTCGCAAAGGCGCGGGCTGTCAATGGGATTCTCCATCGCTTTTCTGACGATTTCAATTCCGTCCTCATCACTTGCCAGTTCATCTACACGCGATGTCAGTACCGGAGTATCCTCAGGTACTTCGAGATCGTATGTAGTCTGATCATAGAAGAATTTAACAGTTTTCATGCTAATCATACCCCCTAAAGCATATCTGTGCTTTATGCTCTTGCTTTTTTAATCTCTTCAGTAAGAACAGGCAGAACCTCAAACAGATCTCCGACAATACCATAATCAGCAATATCAAAGATAGCTGCATCCGGGTCTTTGTTGATGGCAACGATGCAGTCAGAGCTGCTGATACCTGCAGCATGCTGGATTGCGCCGGAGATACCGCATGCGATATAAAGCTTCGGTCCTACCGTCTTTCCTGTCTGTCCAACCTGATGAGCATGTGAGATCCATCCGGAATCTACCGCTGCACGGGAAGCTCCTACTGTAGCGCCAAGCACCTCAGCCAGTTCTCTGATCGGGGCAAATCCTTCCGCTCCGCCAACTCCGCGGCCGCCGGCTACGATAATATCTGCGCCTTCCAGATCAACACTGCCTGCATCCATGTCACGGATAAGCTCGATCACTTTTACGCGAATCTGGCTTTCGTCAACATGAATGTCCTCTTTAACGATCTCAGCTTTTGCTTCTCCGGGTGTACCCTTCTTAAATACACCGGGACGAACGGTACCGATCTGAGGTCTGTGATCCGGGCAGAGAATTGTTGCCATCAGGTTACCGCCGAATGCGGGACGTGTCCATGCAACATTTCCGGACTCTTCATCAACATCCAGACCTGTACAGTCTGCGGTCAGACCTGTCTGCAGGCGGCTGGAAACACGGGGTCCTAAATCTCTTCCGTTGTTCGTAGCGCCGATCAGCATAGAGGTCGGGCCATATTTCTCAACTAATTCAACCAGTGCGATTGCATATGCGTCTGTTGTATATTCCTTGAATTCAGGACCATCTACAACAATAATCTGATCTGCTCCGAGCTCAGAAGCATCTTTCTGAGCAGCTTCTGTCTGACAGCCAATGATGACAGCAACAAGCTTTCCGCCCTGTTTTTCGGCAATCTCACGTCCGGGTGTTAAAAGCTCCAGACCAACATTTTTCGCGGAGCCGTCCGGGTTTGTCTCGACAAATACCCATAAATCTTTTGTTTTTGCTTCCATTCTACTAACCTCCGCTCATTAAATAATATTTGCATCGTTCAAAAGACCAAACAGTTTCTTCGCAGCCAGATCGCCTGTCTCTTCCTGAATCTTGATACCGCCTGTCTTTTTCTGAGGAACAAAAGTTTTCTTTACACGTGTCGGTGAGCCTTTCAGGCCTGCTTTTGACAGATCGATCTCGGGAAGCTCGGGTACTCCGAGAACCGGAATCTCTTTCTTTCTTGCAGCCAGTTTGCTCTTGATGGTCGGATATCTGGGATCCCATGCCGGTTTTGTAAATGTAATCAGGCACGGGGTCTGAATCTCTACTACGAGCACGCCTTCCTCTGTCTCTTTGTTGATGCGCAGCTTATCGCCTTCTTTGAATGCTTCCAGGGCATAAGTAACCTGAGGGAGTCCAAGCCATTCAGCAATCTCCGGTCCAACCTGTGCAGTATCACCGTCGATCGCCTGCTTGCCGCAGAAGATAGCATCGAATTTGCCTTCTGTCTCTTCGATTTTCTCAATCGCACTCTTGATGATGTAGCTTGTAGCCAATGTATCAGATCCGCCGAATTCACGTCCGGATACCAGATATCCTTTATCTGCTCCGATTGCGAAACACTCGGTGATGACTGCCTTTGCCTGCTCCGGTCCCATGGAAACAACTACGATCTTTGTATCCGGATCAGCATCTTTGATACGAGCTGCCGCTTCCATCGCATACCCGTCGAACGGATTCAGGATGGAAGGAACACCCTTACGGATCAGTGTATTTGTTACCGGATCAATCTTGATTTCTGTGGTATCCGGTACCTGTTTTACACAAACTAAAATATTCATACTACTTGCTCCTTCATTTTTAATCAGTTAATTATCAGTCTTTTCTCTTTTTGAATTCATCGATCATCAGCGGAAGCACCTGCTTAACGTCCGCAACGATACCGATATCAGCTACTGAGAAGATCGGTGCATCCTCATCTTTATTGATGGCGATGATATATTTACTTGCTGACATTCCTGAAATGTGCTGTGTCGCGCCGGAGATACCGCATGCGATATAAAGATCCGGAGCAACGATTTTACCGGACTGTCCTACCTGATGTGTACGGTTGATCCAGCCGCTCTCGATTGCCGGTCTTGTCGCGCCTACTACGCCGCCAAGTACTTCCGCAAGCTGTGCGCAAAGCTGGAAGTCTTCCTCCGAACCCATTCCGCGTCCGCCGGAAACAATCACTTTTGCATCTTCAAGATTAACTGCCTCGCCGGCCTCTGCAATTACTTCAACGATCTTAGCCATCAGGCTCTCAGCGCCGTCAGCTGCTGCGATCTCCGTAATCTCCGGTGCCGCTTCGGGTGCAGGATAGCTGCCACCACGGATGCTGATCACAGCAACAGGAGCTGTAACCTCCATCTTCTCCTGTGCGGTACCGCCGTAAACAGGACGAACAACCGTGATCTTTCCGCCGTCTTCTGCGATAGAGATTGCGTCATTCACAGAACCGCCGCCGATACGGGTAGCGATGCGCGGAGCAACAATTTTTCCAAGTGTTGTAGCAGATACAAGAACCAGTCCGTAACCGCCTTCCGCAGCTTTTTTCGCGATTGCCTCGCAAACAACATCCTCATCAGGCACTCCTTCTTTTGAAGCAACGCAAACTGCGTCTGCTTCTGCGCCGATCTCTTTTGCCGCGCTCAGAAGTTCCAGGCTTGCACCAATCGGAGAGCCATCTTTTGTTTCGATATAAACCAATGCTTTCATAATGTTCTCTCCCTCCTTACAGTACCTTGTCTGCTGCCATAATTTCAAATGCTTTCGCTACAGCGTCAGCAACTTCATCTTCCTGAATCTTAACACCGGCTTCACGCTTCGGAGGCTCAATGTATCCGAGATAAGCTACCTTTGCATTCAGATCGCCGTCTTTGAGCGCAAGCTCTCCTGACGCAACAGAAGGGATCTGTACCTTTCTTGCAGCCAGTTTGCTCTTGATGGTCGGATAACGGGGATCATAAT
>DMAZ01000173.1 GCA_003446335.1 Lachnospiraceae bacterium
TCTTCGGTCAGTACGACAAAGGCGTGACGAAAGAAGTCTACCTGAAAGGTCAGAAGATCGAGATCCATAAACCGCTCGATGCGATCCGGAACGGAATAGGGATGATCACGGAAGAACGAAAGCTGACCGGCATGGTCCCGATGCTGTCGATCCGTGAGAACATCTCACTGGCTTCTCTTCCCGAACTGTCCGGAAAGATTTTCATGAATGAAAAGGAAGAAAAGAGCAAGGTAAAAGAGATCTACGATTCTCTGCGAATCAAAGCTCCTTCCATGGAAACAAAGATGTATACATTATCCGGCGGCAACCAGCAAAAGACTATTCTCGGAAAATGGCTCCTGAACGATCCGGAGATCCTGTTCGTTGATGAACCGACCAAAGGCATCGATGTCGGCACCAAAGCGGATTTCTATACGCTCCTGGGCGAACTTGCTGCCAGAGATGTCGCTATCGTCATGGTCTCTTCGGATATGCCGGAACTGATCTCGATGAGCGACCGCTGCATCGTTCTGAGCGAAGGCAGACTGACCGCAGAACTAAAGAAGGGAGAAATAACTGAAACAGCTGTCATGAGTGCAGCTATCGCATAAAACAGACAGATATGAGAGGAAAAATTGATATTCACGAGCATCTGACCACGGAAACGACCGAATACTCCACGGGAGGCGGTACCTATGCATCAGGAGTCACAAAGCACGCACAGATGATGAAGATCGGCGGTGTCAAAGACATGCTCCCGCATCTGAAAGAACTGGGGATTGATAAAGCCGTGATCTTGAGCATGGGAGAGACCGGTCTTTCATCGAACGAAAAAGTCAGAGAAGCTGCCGGGATGTATCCGGACGTATACAGCTGGATGTGCAACCTGAGTGACGATGATCCTGCAACCGTAAAGGAACGTCTCTCCCGTTTGAAGGAACAAGGCGCATGCGGGATTGGAGAATTCATGTATAACAGCCGGATTGACAGCGACTTCGTTCAGGCAGTATTCCAAGCCGCCGAAGAACTGGGCATGCCGGTACTGTTCCATATGTCCCCTGAGGAAGGTTTCAATTACGGCATTGCGGACGATCCGGGGCTGCCACTTCTTGAGGAAGCATTAAAAAAATATCCGAACCTGATCATTATCGGACACAGTCAGCCGTTCTGGCATGAGATCTCCGGTGATGCTAAGCCTGATCTCGCTTCCCGCAACAGCTGGGGAGAAGGACCTGTCATCGAAGGCGGACGGCTGATCGAACTCTTTGAACAGTATCCGAATCTTTACGGAGATCTTTCTGCCAACAGCGGCGGAAACGCGGTCATGCGGGATGAATCATTCGGACTGAGATTCTTGGAAAGGTTTCAGGACCGGCTGATGTTCGGGACGGATATGGGCTCGCCTGATATGGAATTCCCGCTTGGAAAATGGCTGGATCAGAAGCTGGCAGAAAGCGCTCTTTCCGAAGAAGCATATTCAAAAATATGTTGGAAGAATGCCATGCGGGTTCTGGGAATCAAGTAGCTCTTTACCGGTTCCTGCAGAAGTACATGCATGTTTACGCATTCGATTACAGCATTTATCTTAAAATAAGTGCAGCGGACTGACCATCCGAATGATGATCTTCCCGACCACACTTATACCGTGCTAAAATCCCACCTCCATAGATACACGTTTNNCAAATAATCCTCACATGCCTTGATCTTGTCTTCATAGGAAACCTTTAATTTTCTTCCCATGATAAAATCCCACCTCCATAGATACACGTTTCTATATTTCGTGTGTCTACTTTGGCGGGATCATATCAAACGATACGCCATTCTTTACTTTTCCGGGCCCAAAACGGGCTCGTTTTCTTTTGCTGCCTCAAGATCATCCGGTGTGGCATCCCATATCATCAACTGCAGGGATGCATTTCTCATAATTTTGGCGTGATTTCCTGAAATCTCTGAGAAAGCTGCGGAAAATGAAATGGGTGGCAGGAAAATTGCTGTGCCGATTTTATATCCTTGCTGTGTGAGGTGAAGAAGTATGTATATTACTATCAATCATTTGGATGATTACATGAACCGCGTCAAAGTCGGAGACGAGCTCAGTCTCCGTCCGGACCCTGATAACCCGTATGATGATGAAGCACTTAAAGTCATGGATGCGAAAGGGACACAGGTCGGCTGGGTCGCAAATTCTGTCTGCACTGTAGCCAGAGGCACATACTCAGCAGGCAGAGTCTATGACCAGCTGCAGAACATGCCCAGATGCAAAGTCCTTTTCATTCTGGATGATAGGGCAATCGCAGAGATCTTTTGATCAGTTACCAAAATAAAGAATGATGGTCTTCTATATGATGGAGTATCTGGCAAAGACCATTTTTCTTTATTATTAATGGCTTTTCTTTAATGGCCGTCGGACACTGATTATAATGATATATAGATACAATTGAACGATATTTCCATTGATTGGAATAGAAGTGTTATGGGAGAACAATATGAGCAAATTTGATGTTTTATGGGATGACGATCCCGTTGATGTTAGTGCGGAAGCCAATTTTATCTGGTCTATTGCAAACAAGCTGCGCGGAACATTCATGCCTGATAAATACGGCGACGTCATTATTCCGATGACGGTTCTTCGCCGCTTTGAATGCACGCTGGAACCGACAAAGGACAAGGTCGTGACAACCTATGAAGCAAATCCGACCTTCCCGGCAAAGGCAATGTACCGTGTGTCGGGTTATCAGTTCTATAACACCAGCCGGTATGATCTGAAAGAACTGTGCAATG
>DMAZ01000015.1 GCA_003446335.1 Lachnospiraceae bacterium
GCGCGGCTGATGAAGATCACGCAGGAAGTTTTTCTTGCGGACCTTGATAAGGATGTCGTGAATTTTATCCCGAATTTCGATGAAACGGAAAAGGAGCCGTCTGTCCTTCCGGTCAGGATCCCGAATATTCTCGTCAATGGGTCGGATGGCATCGCTGTCGGAATGGCAACGTCTATTCCGCCGCATAATCTCGGAGAAGTCATCGATGCCGCGATTGCCTATATAAGAAACAATGATATCACGGACCGAGATTTGCTCGCAAAACTTCACGGACCGGATTTTCCTACAGGCGGTATTATTGTTAATAAGGATGATCTGCCGAAAATCTATGAAAACGGTTCCGGGAAGCTGCGTGTGAGAGGAAGAACCGTCGTTGAGAAAACAAAAGGCGGTCGTCAGCAGATCGTAGTCACCGAGATTCCCTATACCATGATCGGAAGCGGGATAGGAAAGTTCCTGAATGATGTCGCTTCCCTCGCGGAATCAAGAGTGATCACGGATATTACGGATATATCCAATCAGTCTTCAAAGGAAGGCATCCGTATCGTTATCGAACTCAAGAAGGGGGCTGACGCTGAACAGATCAGGAATATTCTCTACAAGAAGACGAAACTGGAAGATACTTTTGGTGTCAACATGCTTGTCGTATCGGACGGCAGACCGGAGACGATGTCACTGAGAAGGATCTTTGAGGCATTTACCGAGTTCCGTTTTGAACTTGCGAACCGGAAATATGCCAATCTTCTTGCCCGGGATCTCGAGAAGAAGGAGATCGAGGAAGGACTGATCGAGGCCTGTGACGTCATAGATCTGATCATTGAGATCCTGAGAGGGTCCAGAGACCAGAAGATGGCAAAGGACTGTCTTATTTACGGCCGGACGGAGGGAATCCGATTCAGGCTGAAAAAGAGTCAGAAGCTTGCGTCTCAGCTTCGATTCACGGAACGTCAGGCGCAGGCGATCCTCGATATGCGCCTTTCGAAGCTGATCGGCCTTGAACTGGAAGCCCTCATCAGACAGCATGAGGAGACGATGGCCAGGATCGAGAGATATCGAAAGCTTCTGAATGATTATGATGAGATGTCTGCCGATATCATCGGGGAACTTGAGCGGATACGCGGGGAATTTGCCGTTCCGAGAAGAACGACGATTGAAAATGCGGACGAGATCGTTCTTGTGGAGAAACAGACGGCTGAGGAAGAAGTGGTATTTGCCATGGACCGTTTCGGCTACGTCAAAACACTGGATGCTTCCGTGTACGAGAAGAATGCGGAGGCTGTCACGGCAGACAATGTCTATGTGTTCCGCGTCATGAATACGGATAAGATCTGTATTTTTACCGATACCGGGAAAATGCATACCGTCAAGGTCCTGGATATCCCGCAGAAAAGGTTAAGAGATAAAGGGATCCCTGTCGATAATGTCAGCAATTTCAGCAATAAGACGGAGAATATCATATGGATCAGTCCTCTTCGCCAGGTCGGAGAATCCAGAATATTCTTTGTGACGAAGAAAGGATATGTAAAGCTGACAGCCGGGGGCGAGTTCATCAGTTCTGTCCGAACCGTATTGGCGACAAAGCTTCAGGACGATGATCAGGTCATTCTGGCAGCTCCGGCGGATACGATGGATACGGTGGTCCTGCTCACGGAGAAAGGATTCAGTTTAAAGTTTGCGCTCTCTGAAGTATCCGAACTGAAGAAGAGTGCTCTCGGGCTGAAGGGAATAAAGCTCGGCGAGGACGATTACGTAAAGAATGCATATCTGCTGGGAGGCAACGGAGAGTTCACCATCGATTATAACGGGAAGAAGCTTTCACTGAATCGTCTGAGGACCGCAAAGCGCGGCGGCAAGGGGACTCGCCGCAGTTGAGTCGGAAAACGGACAAAGGCGTAACTTAAGCGGGACTTTGACAAAAGGTGTTGCAAAATAAACAGTATGGTGCTATAGTAACAAAGGTAATAGATGTTAAGTTTCAGGAGCGGGCAAAAGCCCGCTCCTCACTTTTGCCGTTAATCTGATAAGAGTAAAAAGGATTAAAATTGAGTAAGAAAAGTGTTATTGAAGATAAGGCATGGGATCTGCTCGTCAAGGTCTCGGAAGAACTGGGACTTATCCCGGTCGATGCGGAATATGTAAAGACGGGCGGAGATTACAACCTTCTGCTGTATGTTGACAAAGAAGGCGGCGTTGGGATCAATGAATGCGAGGCGTGCAGCCGCGCGATCGATCCGCTTCTGGATGAGGAGGATTTTATTCCTGATGCATACACTCTCATCGTCAGTTCTCCCGGACTCGGACGGGTTCTTAAACGTCCCAGAGACTTTGAATTTGCCATGGGTAAAGAAGTGGAAGTCCGGCTGTATAAGGCAGTGGACGGTGAGAAAGAATTCACCGGTATTCTGAAGAGTGCCGATGGAAAAACGATCATCATTGAATCGGAAGATAAGGAATATGAGTTCGGAAAAACAGACATTTCGCTGATTCGTCTTGCATTTGTCTTTTAAAATATATTATTAAACGGTCCCTTAAGGCGGGCCCTGAACAGATGGAGGAAACATTAAATGAATACCGAATTAAAAGAGGCAATGGAACTGCTTGAAAAAGAGAAGGGCATCAGCAAGGCATCTCTGATCGAATCAATCGAGCTTTCTCTTATGCAGGCCTGCAAGACAAATTTCGGGAAGACTGACAATATCAGCATTTCTGTCGATCCTGAGACCTGTGAGTTCTCCGTGACAGCAGAGAAGGAAGTAGTGGAGAATGAGGAAGATATTGTGGATTCTACCCTTCAGGTCACGGTGGCAGAAGCCAGAAAAACGGATCCCTCAGCGGAAGCCGGCGATATTATTACGATTGATATTAATTCCAAGAATTTCGGCCGAATAGCTACTCAGAATGCAAAAAATGTCATTCTTCAGCGCATCCGCGAGGAAGAGAGGAACGTCGTATTCAACCAGTACAACAGCAAGATCCGCCAGGTGGTCTCCGGCGTCGTCTCCAGACAGCAGGGAAGGGCGTTCACGATCAATCTCGGCAAGGCAGATGCTCTTCTCAGCGAGAACGAGCAGGTCAAATCCGAGAAATTTGTCCCCACGGACCGCATTAAGGTATATGTTCTTGACGTAAAGAATAATACAAAAGGACCGAAGATCCTGGTATCCAGGACACATCCTGAGCTGGTCAAAAAGCTGTTCGAAGAGGAAGTGACCGAGATCCGTGAAGGTGTCGTTGAAATCAAGGGCATTTCACGTGAGCCGGGATCCAGGACTAAAATGGCTGTTTACTCA
This sequence comes from Lachnospiraceae bacterium, assembly GCA_003446335.1. Next base: position 3,291 of record DMAZ01000015.1, read on the forward strand.
AACAATCCGGATGTTGATGCCGTCGGTGCCTGTGTCGGTATGAACGGCAGCCGCGTAACAGCCGTTGTCAATGAACTTCGCGGAGAAAAAATAGATATTATCGCATGGAATGAAAATCCTGCCATATTGATTGAAAATGCTCTCAGTCCGGCCAAGGTCGTTTCCGTGGAAGCCAATCCTGATGAGCATGCAGCCAAGGTCATTGTTCCGGATTATCAGCTTTCGCTGGCAATCGGCAAGGAGGGACAGAACGCCAGACTCGCTGCGCGTCTGACAGGATATAAGATTGATATCAAGTCCGAGACACAGGCTAAAGCAGCGGGCAGCTTTAATCGTATGTATCAGGATGACTTAAATGAAAACGTCGACCTTTTAGATGAATCGGGAGAGATGAATGGCCGGGACCTTATCGACGACATTGAAGAAGAAACCACAGCGGACCTGTCTGGGCTGCAGGGTGGCGAAGAATAAAAACGAATTGATTCGTGTTGTCCGCACACCGGAAGGACAGATAAAAATAGATCTGACGGGAAGAGCGAACGGGCGGGGCGCATATCTCTGCAGAAATCCTGAATGTCTGAAGAAAGCCCTGAAGAGTAAAGCACTTGCCAGGTCGCTGAAAACAGAGATCCCGGAGGAAATAGGGCAGGCACTGGAAAAGGAGATTACCGATGAATAAAGAGAAGGTATGGACTTATCTGGGATTTGCCGCAAAAGCCGGAAAGGCTCCTTCCGGAGAATTTCAGACAGAGAATGCAGTGAAACAGAGGAAAGCCAGAGTCGTCATACTGGCCGGAGATGCGTCAGAAAACACGAAAAAACAATTTATCAATATGTGTGCGCATGCCGATATTCCGTGTTTTATCCTGGGGGATAAGGAGACACTGGGGCATGCGATCGGAAAAGAATTCAGATCCTCCTGCGCGATTACGGATACAAATCTGGCAGAGGCATTTTTAAAGAGTATGAGGGAAGACAGGTAAAAGGAGATAGGAATGGCAAAAATCAAAGTTCACGAACTTGCAAAAGAAGTAGGAGCGGACAGAAAGGCGGTCATTGAGTATCTGCGTGCGAAAGGATATGAGACAATGACAGCGGTCAGTGCCGTACCTGACGGAGAAGTGGAGAATGTTCGTTCCAGATTCGGCTCGGGTAAGACCGCGGGAGCAGCCGATTTTTCAGGTATTTCCACTGTCAGGAATGATGAAAATCCCGCGGAAGAAGGACCAAAGAAAAAGTCGAAAGGTATCGTGCGTGTATTTCGTGCGCAGAACACGGCAGGTACTGCTCAGAAAAAGGTGAAAAGCGATACGACGGAAGCGTCGGCAGAAGTGAAGAAAGCAGAGCCGGCTGAAAAAGCGCCGGAATCAGCAGCACCGTTCTCGGCAGGCAAGGCAGGTGCAGAGGCTGTTCAGGAAGCCGGGAAAGCTGAGAGCTCCGTTCAGAAAGCACCGTCTGAAACTGCACCTGTTTCAAATGCAGGCACTCAGGATACCAGAAATATAAGAGAAAATACGGAGACCCGAAGGGATAGCACCGCCGGCAGACCTCAGGGAACAAGAAATGCAGACAGCCGTATGCAGGGCGCTCCCGGAAACCGCAGAGGTCCTTCGAGAGACGGATCCTATACAGCAGGCAGCCGCACACAGGGCGGAGCACGCGATCAGCGGGGAACTTCTGAGAGACGTCCGTATAACCGTGACGGTCAGAACCAGGGCGAGAGACGTCCGTATAACCGCGACGGTCAGAACCAGGGCGAGAGACGTCCGTATAACCGCGACGGCCAGAATCAGGGCGAGAGACGTCCGTATAACCGTGACGGTCAGAACCAGGGCGAGAGACGCCCGTTTGGCCGCGACGGTCAGAATCAGGGCGAGAGACGTCCGTTCAGTCGCGACGGTCAGAACCAGGGCGAGAGACGTCCGTTTGGCCGCGATGGTCAGGGTCAGGGCGAGAGACGCCCGTTCAGCCGTGACGGTCAGGCAAGACCTGCCGGCGGCAGACCCGGTCAGGGTCAGAGCGAGAGACGTCCGTTCAGCCGCGACGGCCAGGGTCAGGGCGACAGACGCCCGTTCAGCCGCGACGGACGCGGTGATGAGCAGTCAAGACCGTCTTTCGGACAGGGCGGACAGCGCAGAATGTCTCCTGTAGCCGGTGGAGACGGAGCTCTTGCGCATAAGACAAGCCGCGATCACCGCAAGGATAACAGCAAAGAATATGATCGCAACAGGGAAGAGAGACGGGAAAACGGCAAGCACAGCCAGTTCGGTTCCCGCCCGAATCAGAATAAGAAGCAGTTCAACAGGATTCCGAAGGCTCTTCAGCAGAATCAGTCGAAGAATGAACAGCCTAAGGCCAAGGAAGTTGTAACGGAAATCAGAATTCCGGATAAAATTACAATCCGTGATCTTGCTGAAGCCATGAAGATGGCACCGACGGCTCTTGTAAAAGATCTGTTCCTGAAAGGTCAGATGGTCACCGTCAATCACGAAGTCCCATTCGAGAAAGCTCAGGAAATCGCAATGGAATATGATATCATTGCGGAGCAGGAGGAAAAAGAGGATGTCATCGGCGCTCTTCTGGCAGAGGACGCTGAAAATGAGAAGGATATGGTCCCGCGTCCGCCTGTCGTCTGTGTAATGGGACATGTCGACCACGGCAAGACGTCTCTGCTTGATGCGATCAGAAATACTCACGTAACTGACCGTGAGGCGGGCGGTATCACACAGCATATCGGTGCTTATATGGTCACTGTTCACGGACAGAAGATCACATTCCTTGATACACCGGGTCATGAGGCATTTACGGCAATGCGTATGCGCGGAGCCAATTCCACAGATATCGCAGTACTCGTTGTTGCCGCCGATGACGGTGTCATGCCGCAGACGGTGGAAGCGATCAACCATGCCAAGGCAGCGAAGGTCGATATTATTGTGGCGATCAACAAGATCGATAAACCGGGCGCCAATATTGAGAGAGTCAAGCAGGAACTTTCCGAGTATGATCTCGTTCCCGAAGAGTGGGGCGGTCAGACGATCTTCTGCCCGGTATCGGCTAAGACGCAGGAAGGAATTGAGAACCTTCTTGAAATGATTCTGCTTACAGCGGAGATGGCTGAATTAAAGGCCAACCCGAACCGCAAGGCAAGAGGTCTTGTCCTGGAAGCTAAACTTGACAAGGGCCGCGGTCCGGTCGCAACGATTCTTGTACAGAAAGGTACATTGAAGCAGGGTGACTTTATCGCGTGCGGAAGCGCCCACGGTAAAGTAAGGGCTATGACAGACGAAAAAGGCAAGCGCCTTACGAAAGCCAAGCCATCCATGCCGGTCGAGATCATCGGTCTTTCTTCCGTTCCGGATGCGGGTGAAGTACTCGTAGCGCTTGACAGTGATAAGGAGGCAAAGGCATTTGCCCAGACATTCGTTACGGAAGGCAAGAAGACATTGATCGAGGAGACAAAGACCCAGATGTCTCTGGACGATCTGTTCAACCAGATCCAGGAAGGCAAGCTGAAGGAACTCCCGATCGTCGTCAAGGCCGACGTACAGGGATCTGTCGAAGCTGTCAAGCAGTCGCTGCTTAAGCTCTCCAACGAGGAAGTCGTGGTCAAAGTCATCCACGGCGGTGTAGGTAACATCAATGAGTCCGATGTTTCCCTGGCAGCCGCATCGAACGCGATCATCATCGGATTTAATGTAAGACCGGATGCGACCGCGAAGCAGATGGCAGAGACTCAGAAGGTCGATGTACATCTTTATAATGTCATTTATGAAGCACTCGAGGATGTCGAGAGAGCACTTAACGGAATGCGTGCGGCAGTCTATGAGGAGAAGATAATCGGACATGCCGAGATCCGTCAGATATTCAAGGCTTCAGGCGTTGGCAATATTGCCGGTGCCTATGTCAAGGATGGTGTATTCCAGAGGAACTGCAGTGTGCGTGTATTCCGCGGAGAAGAAAAGCTTTACGAAGGATCGCTCGCATCTCTCAAACGATTTAAAGATGATGTCAAGGAAGTGCGCGAAGGCTTCGAGTGCGGTTTCGTATTTAAAGATTTCGGCGCTTTTGAGATCGATGATATGGTCGAGGCATATACAATGGTCGAGGTTCCGAGGACATGAGAAAGAACAGTATGAAAAATCTTCGGGTGAACGAGGAAGTTCAGCATGAGCTTTCCTCGATCATCCGTGAACTGAAGGATCCGAGAATCGCGATGATGACGACCGTAACCGATGTTGTTGTCGCGACGGATCTCAAGACATGCAAGGCATATATCAGCGTTCTGGGAGACGAGAAGGCAAGAAATGATACAATGGCCGGCCTTCGGAGCGCTCAGGGATTTATTCGAAGAGAACTTGCGCATTCTCTTAATATGCGCAACACCCCGGAAATCACATTCCATCTGGATACCTCGATCGAGAGAGGGGTCGAGATGTCACACCTTATTGACGAGGTCATGCAGAAGGACCGAGAAGCGAATAAGAATTCTTGAAGGAATACGGAATCGGATATGAACAGAGTACTGATTGATGATTTTTTAACACATGACCTGCACACGTGTGTGATTTCCGGTCATGTGAATCCGGACGGAGACTGTGTGGGATCCGTTTCCGCCCTTTACCTGTACATAAGGAAGTATTTTCCGGAAATCGATGTAAGGTTTTACATTGAACGACCGAAGGATGCGCTCATGTTCCTGCCGATCCTCAGAGAGGCTCTTTTCGAATATGAAGAGTCTGAACAGCCGGACCTCTTTATTACATGCGACGTCAGTTCGCTGGATCGGATCGGCGTTGTTCCGGAATTGTTCAAAAAGGCAAAACGTACTCTTTGTGTCGATCATCATGTGAGCAACCCGGGATTTGCGGACGATAATATCATCGATCCGGATGCCAGCTCCTGCGCGGAAGTGCTCTTCTACTGCATGGATGAGAGTAAGATCGACACGGAGATCGCGGAGGCACTTTATACAGGGATCGTACATGATTCCGGAGTCTTTCAGTATTCCAATACCCGTCCCGAGACGATGGAAGCAGCTGCTGCCCTTATGCGAAGAGGCATAAACTTCTGCGATATTATTGAGAACTCATTCAATATAAGGACTTATGTTCAGAACCGTGTGATGGGATATGTCCTTTCGCGCAGCAGACAGTATTCAGAAGGGAAGATCGTCGCCGGAAGTATCACTCTGGATGAGATGGCGGCGTACGGAGCTGATAAAAAAGATCTGGATATGATAGTCTCACAGCTGAGACTGACCCGGGGGGCTGAAGCTGCGGTCTTTATTTATCAGACGGGAACGGATGAATTCAAGGTTTCGCTCAGAAGCAACACATATCTTGATGTAGCGGAAGCTGCCGCTTTATTCGGCGGAGGCGGTCACGTGCGGGCTGCAGGCTTTACAGCTGCCGGGGATGAGGGTTTCGTGGAAAAAAAGATAATTGAAGTGTTGAAGGCCCGTCTCAGGTAAGGATAAGGATTATTTATGCTGTCATGTATTTTGATCGGCCGGGAGACTGGCTGTGAAAATATATGACAGCTTTTTTACGGAGAAATCTGATGATAAATGGAGTAGTGGTCGTCCGTAAGGAAAAGGGTATGACATCTTTTGACGTTGTAGCCAGACTGAGGCGGATATTCGGCCAGAAAAAAATCGGACATACAGGAACACTGGATCCGGATGCAGAAGGTGTCCTTGTCGTGTGTGTCGGAAAAGCCACAAAACTTGTGGATGATCTCGGTGAAGGTACGAAAACGTATGAGGCGGAGCTTCTTCTTGGGCGCATTACAGACACTCAGGATACTTCAGGGAAAACGCTTGAAGAACATGAAGTCAGTGTTACCTCTGATGAGGTGAGAGAGGCGATCCTCTCTTTTGCCGGAAGACAGCTTCAGATGCCGCCCATGTATTCTGCTATTAAAATTGACGGAAAAAAGCTGGTAGATCTTGCCAGAAAAGGAAAGACCGTAGAGCGGACACCCAGGGAGGTGGAGTTTTCCGACTTCGAAATCCTGAGTATTGATCCGCCTCATGCGAAGTTCCGGGTCACCTGCACCAAAGGAGCCTATATTCGTACTCTTTGCGAAGATATCGGGCACAAGCTTGGGTGTGGGGGATGTATGGCATCCCTGCTTCGAACGAAGGTGGGACGATTTGATCTGGCGGAGGCAAGAACAATTGCCGAACTGAAGGAGATCATGGAAAAAGAAGATGCGGAAGGAAGGACAGAGTACAGCTTCGTCTATCCGATCAGCTATTTTTTCCCAAATCGTCCGGATGTAAAGGTAACTCCCGGAATCGATAAATCTGTTTATAACGGGAATCGGTTCTATATGAAGAAGGGGAGGGGATACGGAGCGCCGGATGGGGATGGCGAGGTATGTGTTTATTCGTCAAGAGACGAGTTCATCGGTATTTATTACAAAAGAGGGGAAGAATATTCTCTGGTCAGAATGTTCTACAGTCCTTCGTGAGAGGCTGCCATGTATATAATTAAAGATTCATTTGATTTTACTGTTAATCATAATACGGTTATCACTCTTGGAAAGTTCGATGGTGTACACAGGGGGCATCAGGCCCTGATCGACCGTGTATTAAAATACGCCGGTGAACACCAGAGGATGGGAAAGACCCCGAAGACAGTTGTATTTGCCTTCATGATGAATCATAATATGCTTCTCACTGTGAAAGAAAGGCGGGAACTGCTCAAAAATGAGGGAGTCGATATTCTCGTGGAATGCCCGTTCGTTCCGCTGATCATAACAATGGAGGCGGAAGATTTCGTTCGGAAGATACTCGTCGAGGAAATGCAGGCGTGCCATCTGGTAGTCGGGAACGATTATCGTTTCGGATATGGGAGGCATGGAGATGTAGAACTGCTTGAACGACTGGGTCGAAAATTCGGTTATACAGTAGAAGTAGTCGATAAGGTAAAGGATGGAGATACGCGTGTCTCCAGTTCAAGAATCAGGGAAGCGCTCAGGACCGGTGATATGGAGACTGTCAACCGGCTGCTCGGCTATCGGTTTTTTGTGGAAGGATCTGTGATCCACGGCAGAAGGATCGGAAGGACGATCGGATTTCCGACGACCAATCTTATTCCGGACGGTTCCAAGCTCCTGCCTCCGAATGGTGTGTATTTTTCCAGATGCAGGATCGGAGGGAAGACATACGACGGTGTTACCAATATAGGCACAAAACCGACAGTGGACGGACATTTTCTGGGCGTGGAGACCTATCTGTATGACTGTGAGGAAGATGCAGACCTTTACGGAAGAAAACAGCGGATCGAATTACTTCATTTTTCGAGACCGGAGCAAAAATTCTCTTCTGTCTCTGAGCTCAGAGAACAGATCACAAAAGACCGCGAGAGCGGAAGGCGTTATTTCGAAGAAAAGATAGTGGAAGGCAGAAGCTGAAAAATAGTAAACACAGCTTGACGAAAAGTTTTTCGTCATGCTATACTAAGTGGCGCTGTGAATATATCACAGTATTTACAATCACCCTCATCCGGTGTTCGGAATCTCCAACCTTCACTTGATGAGAGGCAGGAATAAGAATTCAGGAGGAAAAACACATGATTACGAAAGAGCAGAAACAGTCTATCATTGCAGAGTACGGACGTACAGAGGGCGACACAGGTTCACCGGAGGTTCAGGTAGCGCTCCTCACTTACAATATCAGATCTCTTACAGAGCATATGAAGAAAAATCCGAAGGATTTCCACTCTAACAGAGGTCTTCTTAAGATGGTAGGTGCCAGAAGAAGCCTTCTTGCTTATCTTAAGAAGAAAGATATCAACCGTTATCGTGCACTGATCGAGAGACTCGGACTGAGAAAGTAATGCATTATATGGGGGCAGGGATTCCTGCCCCTGTTTTTCGCACTTACTACGGTTAAAAAATCTCGGAATCAATTATTTTTATTTTTTAGGCCAATCGGCCAGAAGGAGAAGAATGGGAGAATTTAAAAGCTATTCAATGGAACTTGGCGGAAGAACACTTTCAGTTGACATCGGCCGCGTAGGCAAGCAGGCCAACGGCTGCTGCTTCATGCATTATGGCGACACCGTTGTGCTTTCAACTGCTACTGCTTCAAAGGCACCGAGAGAAGGGATTGATTTTTTCCCGCTTTCTGTCGAATTTGAGGAGAAAATGTATGCTGTCGGCAAGTTCCCGGGCGGATTCAACAAGCGTGAAGGAAAGGCAAGCATTCATTCCGTGCTGACCAGCCGTGTAATCGACCGCCCGATGCGTCCGCTGTTCCCGAAAGATTACAGAAATGACGTAACCCTGAACAACCTCGTAATGTCTGTCGATCCGGAGTGTGATCCGGAAGTTGTCGCGATGCTCGGCTCTGCACTTGCAACGAGTATTTCCGATATTCCTTTCGACGGTCCCTGCGCCATGACCCAGCTTGGTCTCGTGGACGGCGAGTTCGTCGTGAACCCGGGCTATGAGCTGAAACACAAGTCGGATCTTGCCCTTACCGTTGCTTCCACAAGAGAAAAGGTCATCATGATCGAGGCCGGAGCAAATGAAATCTCTGATGAAAAAATGATCGAAGCAATTTATAAATGTGATGAGATCAACAAAGAGATCATTGCCTTCTTCGATAAGATCATTGCGGAAGTCGGAAAAGAAAAACATGAATACCTGCACTACGAAATCCCGCAGGAACTGAACGACGCTCTTTACGAAGTCTGCCCGCCGGAAGAAATGGAGAAAGTAGTCTTCACGGATGACAAGCAGACGAGGGAAGCCAACGTAGCGGAAGTTCGTGCTGCATTTGAAGAAAAATACGGTGATAATGAAGAGTGGATGGCTCTCATCGGCGATGCACTGTATCAGTACGAGAAGAAAACAGTAAGAAAGATGATCCTTGTCGATCACAAGCGCCCGGATGGCCGTGAAATCAAGCAGATCCGTCCGCTTGCCGCAGAGATCGATCTTATTCCGAGAGCACACGGCTCTGCCATGTTCACCCGCGGACAGACTCAGATCTGTGATGTCGTGACGCTGGCTCCTCTTTCCGATGCACAGCGCGTGGAAGGGCTTGATCCGTATGTCACGGAAGCGAGATATATGCATCAATATAATTTCCCGTCCTACTCTGTCGGTGAGACAAAGCCGTCCAGAGGACCGGGACGTCGCGAAATCGGTCATGGTGCACTCGCTGAAAAGGCTCTTGTTCCGGTCCTGCCGTCAAGAGAGGAATTCCCGTATGCGATACGTGCCGTGTCCGAGACATTTGAATCTAACGGATCCACATCTCAGGCTTCGATCTGTGCTTCATCCATGGCTCTTATGGCAGCCGGTGTACCGATCAAAAAGGCTGTGGCAGGAATTTCATGCGGCCTTGTCACAGGCGAGAAAGACGATGAGTATATCGTTCTTACAGATATTCAGGGACTCGAGGACTTCTTCGGTGATATGGACTTTAAGGTTGCCGGAACACATGACGGCATCACGGCGATCCAGATGGATATCAAGATCC
>DMAZ01000157.1 GCA_003446335.1 Lachnospiraceae bacterium
ATCTCCTTCGGATAATCCGTTACAAAGACCGGTCTCTTGAATACTTCTTCCGTCAGATACCGTTCATGTTCAGTCTGAAGGTCAACGCCCCACTTGACCGGATAATCAAATTTCTTCCCGGAATTCAGTAAAATGTCTATCGCTTCCGTGTAGGTCACATGTCCGAACTCAGCACCCGCAACGCCCCTCAGCCGTTCAATAAGTCCTTTATCGATGAACTGATTGAAGAACGCCATCTCCTCAGGTGCATTCTCGAGTACATAGTTGATAATGTACTTGATCATGGCCTCCGCGACCTCCATATTATCCTCAAGATCTGCAAATGCCATCTCCGGTTCGATCATCCAGAACTCTGCTGCGTGACGTGCTGTATTGGAATTCTCCGCGCGGAAAGTGGGCCCAAATGTGTAAACATTGCGGAACGTCATTGCAAAAGGCTCCACATTCAACTGACCGGAAACGGTCATATTGGTCATCTTTCCGAAAAAGTCCTTACTGTAATCGATCGCTCCATCCTCCGTCATCGGAAGCTTGTCAAGAGGCAGCGTCGTCACCTGGAACATCTCTCCCGCTCCTTCAGCGTCAGACGCTGTAATGATCGGGGTATGAACATACACAAAATCACGCTCCATAAAAAACTTGTGAATAGCATAAGCTATCAAAGACCGGACGCGGAAGACAGCCTGAAAAGTATTCGTGCGCGGACGAAGGTGAGGCATTGTGCGCAGATAGTCGAGTGTGTGGCGCTTCTTCTGAAGCGGGTAATCCGGTGTTGAGGCCCCTTCAATTTCGACTGTATCGGCCTGAATCTCGAACGGCTGCTTTGCTTCGGGTGTGGCGACAAGTGTTCCCGTGACAATGACTGCAGAACCGACGTTCAGCTTGCTGACCTCCGTGAAATTATCCATTTTATCATGGAAGACGATCTGCAGTGTATTGTAGAAAGAACCATCACTCAGCACCATAAAGCCAAATGCCTTTGACCCGCGGATCGATCTGACCCATCCGCCTACCTTGACGGTCTTGTCAATAAACTTATCGGTTTCTTTAAATAACTCTCTGACTGTAACTAGCTTTTCCATTTTTCTTCTCCAATGAACCGCGCTTCGCAGCTTTTTTTTGAGATCCTTCTAATGATCCGTATGCACTTGAATAAATTGATTCCAATGTGCTATTCGTAGATTTTAGAACATTCCCTGCTAAATTGCAACCTCCGCCTGCTATCTTTCCCCCGGACGGGAGACGGGAAATACTCAGGATGAACCTTCGCTTTCTAAAAAAGAATTCCGGGGACCATCTTTCCCCGGAATCACTGAACTTCCATTTTCACAGGAAACTTTTCAATACTTTCAGTACACCGTCTTCCTTATACGATGCGGTGACAATATCTGCCTCATTCTGAACTTCGGAACGTGCATTGGCAACCGTATAGCTCGTTCCGGTCTCTCCGAAGGCTGTCAGATCGTTCATATTATCACCGAAATAAACTGTCTCCTCCTTATCGATACCGAGATATTCCTGAAGCAGTGCGTAGGCCTCCCCCTTGCCTGCGTTCATGGCACAGATATCCACCCAGTTGGCACCTGAACATACAATCCTCATTTTATTTGCCCAGTGTGATCTGAACAGCCAATCGCAGTCGGACTCCGCATCCGTCGGATGATACATTGAGAACTTCAACACACCTGCTTTATCCATATAATCAAGGCTGTAGAGATCTTCTACCGCATATTTGTATGAATCTCTCAGGAAAACGAAAGGATCCCTGTGAGTCCCGCATTCTGTATAGGTGCACTCCGCCTTGCTGATCGTTATATCCGAGTTCGTCTCCCGGCGCAGATCCGCAATCAGAGGATGAATATATTTCTCCGCAATCGTCCACTGGAACAGGATCTCATTTTTTGTGCGCAGAAGGCCTCCATTCTCCGCGATGAAATAAATATCATTGGCAACAGGGGCAAAAAGTTCAAGTATGCTCTTGTACTGTCTTCCGCTACATGCGCAGAAACGTATTCCTTTTTTCTTGAGGGCACGGATCACATCATAGTATTCGGGATTAATATGGTGGGAACTCTCTCTTACAAGCGTACCGTCGATATCGCTGGCAATCAGTCTGATCATAATACTCCATCCTTTGATTTTTTTGTATCCACTTTCCGGTTTCCCCTGACGATTTGTAAGAAAACTCATCCGTTCCGGTGGTACATTGTCATTGTAATTCACAAAGCGGATCGTGGCAAGCGTCTCCCCATGCAATTTCTTTAAATGAAGAACAAAAAAAGCAGCTCATGGCTGCGGATCATTTTACTCCAGAACAGGGTTCGTTCAATTAGAAAGAAAGACAAAATTTAAGGGCTATCCAAACGCTTTTCTCTGATCACTGCAATTTGGATAGCCCTATTAATGAATATTTAGAAGTTTCACTGTATAACCTCCTCTCGCTTAGTTAAGGTACCTTTATTGATTAAGTCCATAAGGACGTCAACCGTTCATCGGAATATCCTCCAGATCAATTTATCAGCCGTTAGTTTCTTCTTTTTCTACTTGTTACAGGTTTTTTTCTTAGGTTTGGTAGTGATTTTATTTACTAAGGATTCGGAATGCTGAATGTAATGTTTCAATAAATCTACTGTTTACTGTACTGAATAAAGATGAAACCGAAAATCTTCTGGAATTCAATTCTTAAAAGAGTATCCATGCTCTTCTTTCTTATAACCCATTCAGGAACTCCTGGCTCCTGATCAACTATCATTCTTCCTGAGAATGATCCGGGATTTTAGGAATTGATAGAACTGGACTTTTCTTAAGATGAAAGGATTTCTTCTGAACTTATATTTCCAATGGACTTTCCTCCTTGTTTGAATTTTGTAATTTGTTTTTCTTGATGATGTTATTTTACATTTAGATCGCTCTTTTGTCAACAGTTTTTTATCATTTTTCTCTTTTAAATTTTATTTTCAGAATATTCAAGTGCAATCAGAATATTTGCCTTGTGAATTCATATCTTGAGCTCTTTTCCAGAATTTTCGGGCAGAGAGCCTTTCTCAGACCCTCTGCCCGCCGTTTACGCTTTATTCTTCAAATGGGAACTTATATGGAAGTTCATACATATCACGAACGGCTATGAAGTCCTTCTGAACGCCCTCTCCCATCGGCACTCCCTTATCCTTACGGATCTGCCATACATCCCACTCTTTCTCACCGGCCGTATAGATCCGATCCTGTCCCGGTGCCTTTTTGGATGCACGGAGCGCACGGCAGATATCTCCGGCGGTCTTTCGGAAGGCATCCCCGCCCAGGAAGAAATCCGGATTGATGACCAGGAAGAAATGCCCGAGTGAGATGGGCTGCCTGCTTCCGTCCGGTGCCTTGCTGGTGATATCTTTCATAAAAACATTGCCGGAAAGAGCTGCGGAAAGAATCTCAACGACCGCTGCGTAACCATATCCCTTGTATCCGGCCATCTCTTCCCC
>DMAZ01000026.1 GCA_003446335.1 Lachnospiraceae bacterium
CGGGAAGAACCGTCCCCGAAGACCGCTAAAATACCGACGGGAAGAACCGTCCCCGAAAGCCGTTCCGAATACTACACGAAGAACTGCATCACCGCACACGGCGCACCCGCCGTCTCGAGCCACACGACATACTCCTCGCGGTCATGGTAGACCCGAGGACTCAGCACGTCCCCGAGATGGGCCTGACGCAGGTACTCGACCCGGAGCTACACAGCCTTGATTCCAGCGGGGAGATAGGCGAGCGCCATGGCAATGTACTGTTCGTTGTTGACATGGCCGTTCGAATCCAGATGGATCGTCCGGACCTTGAAAGGCTGCTTCTCGACGAAGCCCTCTTTCGGGAGCCGGATATGGCGCGGCGCCTTGTCCATCACGAGCGCGTCCTCGATCCCGTAAGCGTCGATCTCGACCTGGGGAATACGGACCGGACGTCCCGCCTCCATGTCGAAATAGCACCAGCGGGAGTCGGCGCAGGCGAGGATCCTGCCCTCCGCGTCCTTTATTGTGAAGTTGCGGAGCGCCTCGAGGCCTCGAAATCCATGCGCCCAGGTGCGGGTGATGATCTTCTCACCGATGCGCGGATACCGGTTGACCCTGATCTGCCACCCGGTGATCATCCAGGCGAAGCCCTCCTTCTTCAGCTGAAGACCGCTGCGCCCGACATCATCGGCGTGAAAGACGGCACAGTCCTGAAGATAGTTGACAAGCCCGGCCAGTGAGAGCCTGTAGTCGGGGGCACACTCGGAATAACGGACATGAGAGGCAAATTCATACATAAGTGGTAATTCTCCTTCCAACTGTTATGTTACGTAAAACAGTTTTCGTCTTGCTCGAAAGACGAAAGAGCGGGAGCCGGATCAGCGATAGCTGACATCTCCCACTGAAATATAAGGATACCACAAATGTGCGGACGAGGTGAATGAGCAAAATAAACCTATTGTATATCTTCTGCAAGGGAGGTGGTAAGACCCGGAAGATGGCAGAACAAAGGAATAATACAGGCGCCGGGCGAAACCGTCATAGCCCGCCGGCTCATCCAAATGATATTTATTTCAATGCAAAATAGGTGTATAATTATACATGTATGTGTCTTTATAAAAGGACCGCAGAAACAGTAACGATAAAAGAAGCTGATAAACCATTTGATAGAATAGTTTTATAAAACAATTTAAGAGGAGAAAATGAAAGCTATGAATAATAGAGTAAATGAATTTGATGAACTCGAAATGCTTGGAACACCTGAAAACGTAAAGAAACTGAACGATGAGCAGATGAGTAAAGTCCACGGAGGACTGAGCAACACTGCAAATCTTCCCGAACTCGACATTATTGATATAGGCGGTGAGGATGAGACGCCGGCACCGGAGACGACGGTAGGCCGCCGCGGAAAAGGCGGAATCGTCATCCGCTAAGCGGACACAAAAAGGCGGAATCGCCATCCGCTGAGCAGACGCGAAAAGTCGGAATGATTATCCGCTGAGCAGGCATGAAAAGACGGAATGATCATCCGCCCGGCAGACACAAACGGGCGGAATGATCATTCAATTTAATAAGACAGATAAATGCGGCCATTGAAGAGACTTGGACGGAGGTCTTTTTATGAAATTGAATCTGCAGGCCAGGATCGTTATCCTGGTACAGATCATGCTTCTGATCGTAGGAGCACTGCTCATGTATCTGAGTGGGCAGGTCTACAACAGAGAATTTGTCAACCTCTACCGTGAGGAAGCTATGGACAAATTGCACATCCTTGCAAACAGCGTAGACGGTGATGCCATGGTCGCCATGGTGGAGAAGGGAATACCGTATGATGAGGTCGACCTGATCCAGGCGCAGTTCAATTCCGTAAAAGAAGAGTCCATGGATATGGCGTACCTGTATATGGTCGTCCCTTACGAGGACCATTTCGTCTATGCGCTGGAGGCACAGGCGTCGAGAGACGAACCTGATACGATTGCGTCGATGGGAGAGTATTATGAGTATGAAGATTACGACTACGAGTACTTTCTTCCGGATGTGAAAAGCGGATCGGATTCGCAGACGCCGCTGAGGCTGAAATTTGTCGATAATTCCAACTATGTGGATTCATTTTCCGTCTGGAGCCCGGTTATCGGTTCTGACGGGAAAACGGCTCTGATGATCGAAGCGGATATCAGTCTTGCCCGCATGAACGAAATTATTGAAAATCGAATGAAGAACGTCAGGAACATCATGATCCTTTTGTTCGTGATCCTTGCGGTCCTTCTGACGGTAAGCCTGCGGATCAATATTATTAATCCGATCGAGGCACTGACCAGACAGGTCGATTCCTATGAGAGCGGTCATTACGATGCCGGCACGTATAAGTTCAGGTTCGACGACGAACTGAAAAGTCTGTCCGATTCCTTTAAGAGGATGGTCGGCAGGATCGATTATTATGTTGAGGAGACGGCAAAAGAGGCGGCTGAAAAGGAGCATATGGTAGCGGAGCTGTCACTGGCCTCGAGGATCCAGTCCAGCTATCTGCCCAGTGAGTTCCCGGCTTTCCCGGACAGAAAGGAATTCGATATCTATGCCAGCATGACGCCGGCCAAGGATGTCGGCGGGGACTTCTATGACTTTTTCATGCCGGATGACGACCATCTGGTCATGGTCATCGCGGATGTTTCCGGCAAGGGAATTCCGGCGGCCCTGTTCATGATGGTATCCCGGATGGCGATCCGGAACGCGGCAGCGATCGAAAAACTGCCGTCCCGCATACTGGAGACGGCCAACGACCAGATCGACGAGAACAATCCGGAGAACATGTTCGTCACGGTGTGGCTCGGCATCGTGGAGATTTCGACAGGAAAGCTCACGTATGCAAATGCAGGCCACTCCCGCACATTGCTCTTTAACAACGGGGCATGGGATTATGTGGATACGAAGGCGGGACTTCCGCTGGCGGCATTTGCCCCGATCCGTTACCGCGACTATGAGCTGACCCTTGACAGGGGAAGCTTCCTGTTCCAGTATACGGACGGCGTGACGGAGGCAGAAGATGCGAAGGCCGATCAGTTCGGCAAGGATCGGCTGATGAAGGCCGTGCAGGGGACAAATATCTGCAGTCCGGAAGAGGTGCTCAGGGATGTCAGGCAGAGCGTGGATGAATTTGTCGACGGGGCACCGCAGTTCGATGATCTGACGATGCTCGGCTTCTACTACAGAGGTCCCGATATGGCATCTGCGGAAACGAGTGAGGTCTAAGACAGTGCTTCGCATCTGCACGGCGCGGCAAGAACGGCGAGGCGTTCCTGATCTCTGACGCAAAATTCCCGGGACACAAGTCTGCGAAAGGATATAAGGGATGATTAACAGAAGGGACGGTTCTTCCGTCCGGTCTTTTGACCGGCCGGAAGAATCGTCCCTCTTGTCTTATTCGCTTATTTGGTTGTCAGAAATCAAGCTCCTTCTTGTTAAAGAACACGATTGTGATCAGGACGATCACCGCCAGGTAGAAGGCTCCGATCGCCAGTTTCAAAATCGCATCCCCGGTGATGCCGAAGGTGAGATCCGCGAAGGCCATTCTTCCCATTGCGCTGTAGTCATAGCGGTCAAGACTGTACTTATCGATCACTGAAATGAACGTCCGGGCGTACGTCGCGACCAGCGGTACGATCATATTGAGCATGACGTAGACGAACACGGACAGCGTGATGTTCTCCGTAATATACAGGAACAGCGCCGCCAGCGTAAGGTTTCCGATCAGGTCGTAGGCAGCGATGATATAGCTGTGGACGATGAACATGATTTCCGTCGAGTTAAGATGCACTCTGAGGAGCAGCCCCATGACCAGCGTGAATACA
>DMAZ01000154.1:0-4453 GCA_003446335.1 Lachnospiraceae bacterium
AAAAGCCTCCGGCGGATCGCAGACGTGCGCAGTGGAAGGCGCTGACGCGTCGCGCACGTCGCGGCAAGAACGCCGAGGCGTTCTTGAATAATATTTGAGCTGCTTCTCAGTTCCACACCCTCTCCCAGTAGAACAGTCTCTCGATCAGGGTATAATGTGCCAGCAGCATCAGGTTGGCCATCAGCATGATGAAGGCGATCTTCTCCTCAAAATGTTTGATCTTGCCGGTGATCGGAAGGTCGGCGATCACAATTCCGAGAAGCGGCAGGAACGGAATGAGGTAACGGGTCTGCACACCGTCGACATCCGTGCTGCCCACCGGCGTGTAGCCGACATAGAGAGCTGAGATGATCAGCGCGCTCATGACCACGATGATGATCATGGAGACCCAGTGGAAGGCGGCACGGCGGCGGGGATTCTCCCACTGATACTTGTCCGCTGCGAGAACGCCGGAAAGAAGGATCACCATACTCAGAAGATAGGCAATGCCGTTGAACTCCTCGAACATGAAGATTCCGTAGAGCTGGAGCAGGAACGGACCCGTAAAGTAGTGGGCCAGGATCCGGAAGGCTCCGTAGAAATCGCCGAAGACAAATGCCATCTGCCCCGCAACATCCACATTCCCGTTGCGAAGCTCGACAAACGGGTATGTTTTCAGCAGGAACAGCTGGTAGACCATCAGCAGGGCACTGATCGCGATCCCGGCCAGGATGAACCACTTTTTCATGCCCGGTTTCTCAAAGCGCTCCTTCGGTATGAAGAATACCAGAAGGAAGAGCAGGGAATAAATCATGTATTTGATGGATGCCACAAAGATGAACAGAACAAGCAGACCGACGATCTGCGGTACACCGATCTTCCTCGGACTGCTGACGGTAGCGAATCCTCCGAGCTGGGCGGCTGAAAGCTGGCCGCTGTCTTTGCTCTCCTTTTCTTTCCTGCCGTCGGCATTCTCCGATTCCGGGACCGGGATGGCGAGGGAGCTCATCGCGTCCGCACCTGCGGCTGCATTTGCTGAAGACCCGCTCGATTCTGCAGACGCATTTACTGCAGGTACGCTCGAATCCGCATTTGCAGGAACATCCTCACCGGGTGCCGGAGCGCCTTCCGGTTCAAAAAGATCCTCTTCGTTCTCATAAAGTTCGATTTTTTCCCTCTGCCTCTCGGCGTGCTCCCGGTCTTCCAGCACCTTTTTGATCGCGGCCGTATCGATGTAGCCGGTCTCGGTCCGGACTTCATTTACATGCGGGCGCGGGTCCTCGAAGATACAGGACAGCATGATGGACAGGAACAGGAAGGTCGACGAAATGTGGACCGCGTCCTGACTGCATGCGCCGGCGAGAAAGACGGAAAGCGGAATAGTCGCCATCGAGAAGAAAACGATCCTGTAGTATTTCACCAGACGGATAGCCAGATATGAAAGCGTGATATAGCAGATCAGATCTGACATGCGCGCGAGCAGGACGACCCATACGATCGAAAGATGCAGGAATGTTCCGACTTTGATGCCGATGGAGGCGATCATGTGGTCGAACGGAAGCACCGACGACATGTAGGGCGTCGAGTACCACTCGCTCTCCCTGGAATAGGAGGACTGCAGAATGTCCTCGTTGGCGTAATAGTTGATCGGACTCAGCGTGACCACCAGCGAGTCATCAAAGTTCGCGGGCAGTACCGCTCCGTAATTGCCCTCCTCGTCGATGGCATCGTGCCAGTATCCCTCGCTGATCGCGAAGGACCTGAAGAAATGCGTGTTCTCATCCAGATAGTTCCAGAACGGATTATACACGGCGAACAGGAATCCGAGCACGCTCGCGATGACCAGAAAGTTGCGCGACGGACTGTCATTCAGAAGAAGGACGACTATGTAAGACAAAATAATCATAACAAGCCATTGTCCGTAGTAGAGTTTCTGGATGGTGCCGTCCCAGACCTGGCAGCGCATGATGACAGACATGCCGGAGCCGCTGTCATTCAGCGTGGCGACCGGCTGTTTCTGTGTAAGCCCCTTCTGATCCGGGAAGTAACCGTAGACGACGAAGCCCGGCCCGTTCGGCGCGCTGATGTTCTTGATTTCAAGAGTATAATCCGAGATGCCGGACGTATCCTGATTCATCTCGATGTCTATAATGTTCCAGATCTCATAGGTATCCTGGGAGAAGACCTGCTCCGCCAGGACCTTTCCCTTCGTATACACTCTGAACCGCAGTTCTTCTCCCTCGGCATCCACGCCCCCGACGAAGCATTTAAGATGCATGAGTCCGCCTTTCGGGATGGTGAAATCCTGCCGGAGAGTCTCGCCTCCGTTCACGGGAATGCCTCCCGCATGGGATATGCCGAAGTAGCGCGTGGCATACTTGTGGGTCTCGTGCGGGTTATGGATCAGAATAAGTCCGACCCAGAATATGGTAAGGATGAGGCAGAGCACGGCTTTGCCCCGGATTCGTTCTAACATTATGCCTCCTTTGTGCTGAGGTTATAAGTCATATACTATCCCTCTCAAATTTTCCGTTCCGCTTGCAGAATGATTTGTATCTTCCTATTTTACCATGTATGGAGATGAAGTTCGAGCATTTTTGATGACCCGCATCAGGAACAGCCACCGGCTGTTTCCCCAAAGTACTCGATAAATCTGCGTACAGCAGCCGACACATACTTTCTTTTCGGGAGCAGAATATAGAACTGACGGGTCGTGATACCGGATTTGATTCTGTAATAATTGAGCCCGCTCGTGGGTGTGAGCAGGAGCCGGTCACTCACGAATGTCGCCCCAATCCCTGCATCCGCCATGTGATAGGCTGTCACCAGCTGTGACAGGACCATTTTGGTACGCGGCTCAAATCCCGCTTCCCTGAACATTCTGATACTTCGCTCATACAGATTATTGCCTTTCGCAAGAAGGATGAACGGAAGTTCACTGAATTCGGAAAGCCGCACAGAAGGACAGTCTTCCCTTAAGTGCCTTCCGTTCATCACCTGTTCCACCGTAAGAACGGCTTCGGAATCCGTACAGCAGTCTATGTTCTTGGGGACTGCCAGCAAAATATGATCGCAGAAAGCCGGATATCGCTTGAAATCCTGAATGAATTCCGGACTGCAGTGGAAGGTCAGATCGATCTCCTGCTTCCTGAGCTGTTCTGAAAGCTCGGCCGAGCTCGCCTCATTAAGGACCACATTGACATTGGGGTATCTGCTCTCAAATCCCGCAAGGATCGAGGGAAGAATATAGGCGTTCAGGTAGTGGGATCCGCCCATCGTGATCACGCCGGTGTTCAGATCCCGAATGTCCTGAATATGCTGTTCAAATTCCGTCTCCAGCTGCCGTACCTCCCGGATGTGTTCGAGGTAAGCCTCTCCTGCTTCCGTGAGTGTGATCGGTCTGCTGCTGCGGTCAAATATAGGCATGCCCAGCCGATCCTCCACCTTCTGAATAGCCATGCTGAGTGCAGGCTGCGTGATGTACAGTTTTTCGGCTGCACGCGTAAAGTTCTTTTCCTTATACACTTCGTAAATATATTCCATTTCCTGCTGCATATTTGTTCCCCCGGGCTGGTACTCGATTCTTTCTGACAGAGACCGGCTTTACTCCGGCCGGCATTTGTCTTTATTATACACGATTGCCTTCATATCATCAATTATTCTTATGTTTATATAATTTATATAAATTTCCATTTATGGTCAAAGGTTGATATAGTTGTCTTAAAGGAAGGAACAAATGCCGGATGGCCCGGTACCGAAGTTGGAGCTTTCGCTCCGGAAAGAGAGGAAATCATGGAAATCAACGCACTGCTCATGGGAGAAACCGATAATGTCGTCACATGTGTAGCCGACGTACAGGCCGGATCAGAGGTCGTATACCGCAAAGGGGACGAGATCCTGTCACTGACTGCCAGAGAGAATATTCCCTACTGTCACAAAATCGCGCTCACTGATATCCCCGAAGGCGGAGAAGTAATCAAATACGACGAGAGTCTCGGCCGCACATCCGAAGCGATCGGGAAAGGACACTGGGTCTCTCACAACAATCTTTTCAGCGTCCCGAGGGACTATGACAGTGAGAAGGCGGGCGATGAATTTGTCATGTGCGCAAAGCAGTCCCAGGGTGCGCCGGATCTTGAAGGTTTCAAATTCTGGGGCTACCGACGCGCTGAAGGAAGACCGGGAATCCGCAATCATGTGCTTATTCTTCCGACCTGTGCCTGCGGAAGCGAGAGCTCCCGGATCGTTGCCAGCCAGGTCCGAGGCGCTGTGAATATCGTATTCAACACAGGATGTTCGGATGTTGCCGCCAACACCGCCATGAGTCAGAAAGTCCTTACCGGTTTCGCATGTAATCCGAATGTATACGGCGTCGTCATCATCGGTCTCGGCTGTGAGACAGTTCCGCATCTTAAGCTCAAAGAAAAAATACAGGCAATGACGAGCAAGCCGGTCGTTTCATTCGGGATCCAGG
>DMAZ01000154.1:4603-5987 GCA_003446335.1 Lachnospiraceae bacterium
GTATCCGAATTCTTCCTCGGGATCGAGTGCGGCGGATCTGATGCCACTTCCGGCATCGCAAGCAATCCGGCGGTCGGCGAGCTCAGCGACATTCTTGTTGACATGGGCGCAACTTCCATGATGAGCGAGTCCATCGAGTGGATCGGAGGCGAACATGTTCTGGCCAAGAGAGCCGCAACGCCGGAAATCCAGAATCAGATCATCGAGGTATGTAAAGAATATGAGGCACATCTCGAGGCAGCCGGCCAGGACTGCAGAGCAGGGCAGCCGACCCCCGGCAACAAAGCCGGAGGACTCTCAACACTCGATGAGAAGAGCCTTGGCTGCATCCGCAAAGGGGGCACACGTCCGATCAATGAAGTGCTTGGGCAGGCTCAGCGTCCGACGAAAACAGGCGCGATCGTTATGGATACAGCTGGATACGATATATCATCCGTAACATCCATGGTGGCGGCAGGATGCCAGGCGGTCATTTTCACGACCGGCAGGGGAACACCTACAGGTAATGCGATCGTCCCGGTGCTGAAGGTCACGGCCAACGGCAGGACCTATTCCTGGATGGAGGACAATATGGACATCGATCTGAGTCCGATCGTCCGCGGAGAAAAGACCTACCAGGAGATGGGACGCGAGATGGTCAGTACAATAGAGGATATCTGCAATGGAAAGATGACGAAAGCGGAGGCTTACGGCTTTTCGGATATTGCTGTGGACCACGTATGCAGATTTGTATGAACGGCAATCGGGGACGGTTCTTCCCGCTGCTCTTTTAACGGCATTTAAGAACCGTCCCTGCCTGCCGCAGCACTTAATAAAGGAGGATTATCATGAATCTCTGGAAAAAATGGACTGGCTTAAGCCTTTTTACACGAATTATGGTCGGATTTATTCTGGGTATCATCGGAGGACTGGTCCTCGGTGAAAAAGCCAGCGCCGTCGCCTTTTTAGGCACTATTCTGACCCGCCTTCTGACCATGGTCGTTGCCCCTCTGGTCCTCGGACTTCTCATCTGTGCCGCTGCCGACGTCAAAGATTTCAAGACGTTGGGCAAGATCGGCGGCAAGACGCTCGGCCTGTTCCTGGCCGGCACCGCCGTCGCCGTCGCGATCGGTCTGGTCTTCTGCAATGTCATGCAGATCGGAGCGGGATTTGTCATGGAGTCATCGACCCCCTACGATGCCAGCGAGATCCCCAGCGTATCGGAGACGCTGATGAATATCATCCCGACGAACCCGTTCAACGCACTGAGCACACAGAATCTTCTGCAGATCATCTTCTTCGCCCTGCTCCTCGGCTTCGCGCTGATCAAGCTCGGCGACAAAGGCGCCCCGGTCCTGAATTTCTTCCGCGCATGGACAGAGGCCTGGAAAGAAATCACGAATAT
>DMAZ01000099.1 GCA_003446335.1 Lachnospiraceae bacterium
GCACCTCTTAAGAATAAGACTGATATGAGTAATACTGACTGGAGTAATATCTCATCTGATCGAATCATATCTGCAGGATCTGATGAGATGAGATCCGATTCGATGTCGATCAGCAATCGCGAGCAGAATGATGTTCCAGTACCGGATGCCAAGGCATATGAGCAGATGATCCATGAGAATATCGGTTATGATGATCTGCTTATTGCTCATCCTTATGACGGAGAAATGATCGAGGGGATTGCTGCCCTGATTCTGGAGACGGTGCTGACGCAGAATGAAACAATCGTGATTGCCAGCAACCGGTATCCGGCTGAAGTTGTGAAAAGCAAATTCCTCAAGTTGGGTTATTCTCATATCGAGTACGTGTTGTTCTGTCTGCAGCGGAATACGACCAAGGTGAACAACATCAAAAAATACCTGCTTGCGGCACTTTTTAATGCGCCTTCCACGATCAATGGTTATTACAGGGCAGAGGTCAACCATGATATGTACGGTTCGGCTACTCAGTGAACAAGTTCAGGAATGAAAGGAATGGTGAAAAAGAATGACAAGAATGAATTCTCTTTTGATCAGATCAGCAGGCAAGGTTATTCTGCTGCCGGTGATTATACTTCTAACAATCCTGCAGTGGATCTGCAATCTGGCAGTGAGCATTTCCACACTTTTCTTTAGCTTGGTCGGAGGTATCTTTATCGCGACCGGTATTTTGAGTTATGCTTTCGGGCAGGAGCCGGTGAATATCATGTGGCGGATGATCATGAGTGGGATTATTATCTGCGTTTTTCCGAAAATCGGAGAATGGATTGCTGTGCAGATTGCCTATCTAAATCTGCTTGCGAAACATTGGATGATGTCCTGATATCAACACCCCCGGAAAGATGTCCCAAACTTGGGACGGCTTACCGGGGGTGAATATACAATGATATCGGGTTTGTCTTTATGATCAGGTTTCGTATTCCTCCATATCTGGCTCATCCCACGCCGGAAGCCTGGTACCGTCGAAATCGAGATGGGCCTTATGCGCCTGCGTATGCTGATGCTCTCTTGGAATTTCATACACTTTGTTTCCCTTCTGAAGCCGGGCACCGGTCTGGTGAAAGTAGAAGGGAACGCTGTGCTCCACACACTGCATATGCGAATCCAGGATCCATGCATAATCACAGATCCGGGCTTCCGGACCGGACTCCCCTCCGCAGCTGACGCTTTCAATCTGACTACCGTATTCCTTCAGATATTTCCGGATGTTGATTCGTCCCAGCATAGGTTCATGCGTGATCGATTTATGCGGAAGCGGAAGTGACAGAAAGATCGGGAGCCTGCGATCCGTCCAGTACTGGTTTTCACAGGTGCAGCTAATATGTACATTATTATAACCGGAAGAGCCCCAGTTTGCAGGCAGAGAGTTCAGTATCCGTTCTGGTCTTTTGGTGATCATATAGAAGTTGCAGTCACTGCGTTCCTGCATCATGGCCCAGGCTTCCTGTCTCCATTCATCTGCGGCCGGATGGTAGAAATCGGAAGTAAAGCAGGTGAAGATCGTGGAACCGGATGGTATTTTATAAAGCCCCTTGAAAGGACCGGTTCGATAGCGACGGACCGGGAGATTAAAGGCCGATGTTTTATGGACAATGCTCGGATCTTTGCCATATTCTCTGTCGCGGCGAATCATATAGCAATGCAGGCAGCCACTCGATGCAGGATCACATCCATGCCACCCATTCCAGGTGACCGTGACGGGAGGACGACAATCTTCCGTTTCCGGGAATAAACTTAGTTGCTGATTCATGATGCCCTCCTTTCCGGTCCCTTAAAGATTCAGGGTACCTCATCATCCATGTGTTCAAACAACTCCGAAGTAATCTCGATAATATCATCCATAGCCAAAACCTTGTCTCCAACAGTGATGGTTCTGGAGACAATATTCACGTTCTGACAGATCCCGCTTACGGATTCATAGGTACCGCAGGAACCATATGCGCTGCTGTTCGGATCTGAACAGAGAACAAAATACTGGACAGTAACCTCCGGGCGGTTTTTCCGTGCTTCTTTTCCATTTATTGTCAAGCCACGAAGTATGGAGATCCTGCGGTCCAGTTCTTCCTTTTCTCCTTCGCTTAACGAACGCTTTTCCTGATACTCTATCTCTTTACCTGCTATACATTCACCATATCCTGCCAGTGCGTCAAACGGGGCAAAGATCTTGGCCCTGTGTACAGTGTCCATCGGCGGGTGTTTTCGCCAGAAATCATCATACTTCTCATGCTTTGGTCTTCCCTGAAGGAATACCGATCGGTATGGAAATCCGGCCGGCATGGACATGTATCCGAGAGTGGAAGGTGATCTCCCCTTTTCATCCATGGCCGTCATCCTGATACAGCGTATAACCCCGTCCGGATCTCTTCCGCTAATATCGCCTGTAGTTTGTGATACTCAGAAATTTCTTTATTATTGGCAATACGAATAGCTTTCTTTCCGCAATCAGGGCAGGAGTTCGGCAGAATCCGGCAGCAAAATGTATAGCGGCAGCTTTCACATGTACAGATTTTCATAGAATCAACTCCTTTCATCCGGAATCAGGCAGCCTCCGCAGACTGCTCCTCCGATTCACTCATATATTCCACATAGTCACTTTCAGAACAGAAAAGCAGATACCGGCCGTCAACCAATCCCATGTAACCCATTGCAGTAACATAACCTTTCATCGAGCACCTCCTATAAGAGATAAGGACTATTGATAAGGAACGTATGTTCGATAGCGAGTGTAAAAAGAAACAGGCTTGCCCGCAGGGCAGATCCTGTGCCTGTTTCTCATAAGTTTTCCGTCAGTCCAGACCATGCTCCTCTCTAAATTCTCTGATCTCATCACGCCTGAGTTCTGTCAGGACATCCATATCTGCTGTACTTGGTAAATCCGTCATCGGATTCACGATGCCGAGTACACGTCCGACAATCCGGACATGATCATCTTCTGCAGTCAAAGTAAACGGAGCATTCTTATTTACGGAATAAGGACCTTCCTCACCCATACGTTTGATATGCATACCCGCGCGGGACGAGCAGATGACATCCTCTCCGACATCCACCGCTTCAGTATATTGAACATAGACCCATTCGTCTTCGTGATATACCGGCAGCATACTGTCTCCCTTTACCTGAATGATCGCGTCCGCTTTTTCATTTTTTCCGTTGGCGAAGACAAAGCGGTAATCCTCTATAGGGATGTCGTTGTATTCGAAGCCATCACCGGCAGCCGCCTTTGTTGCAATGACGGCAACACCCAGGGCAGCATCGTTGATCATCTGGTGTTTCTCCCGGATCTCTTCCTCCAGGATGCTCCCGATCATTCGATCAACAATTCGCTGGCTGACCGGACTGATCATGCGGTACTGATGAATCAGATTCTGTTCGTGTACAGAAAACAGATCATTCCTACTGGGCTGCAGCCCAAAGAGATCCGTCATAGTGATCCCCAGGATATTGCAGAGTTTCGGGAACAGATCTGCATCCGGCCGATATTTCCCAGATTCCCAGTTGATGACTGAATTCCTTGTAACATTCATCTGGTCTGCCAGACTTTGCTGGGAGATCTTTGCCGCCTTCCGGTACTTTTTGATCTGCTCTGCCATCGGAACCTTTTCCGGAAAGGTTCCATATATCCTATCTGTTTTGGAAGACGCATCTGAGGAGCGATGGATTTGCAGAATATTGTTTCTTTTTTTGTCAGCCATGGCGGCCTCCTTCTAAACGCAGCCGTAATTCCTCACGGCTGATTCTCTTATCAAAGTGAAGATAAAGTGCCTTTTCTCCACCGCAGGAATATCTGTTCAACAACACTATAGCACATTAAAGATTAACATTCAAGTGAATTAATGCAAATAATACATTAACTTTTCCTCTTGAAATTTCTCTCTCACGGCGGTATAATGCAGACACTTGCTAAACAGTAACATTACACAGCGCATGACAGGCAGACATTTCCCTTTGGCCTGTCATGAAGACTTAAGGGATTAGAAAGATGGGCGCGATTAGCGCATGAGGTAACCATGAATAATATTAAGGATGTGTGATGCACAGTCATGAGAGTGGTTATAGGGAGCTTCTCAGACTGTGCCAATGCCATCTTTTCCCCGCAGGCCGCCAATGTATAAGGAGGCGGTCTTAGCCGGAGGGTAGTTATGCCCCGGGAGGAGATCACAATTGAAAATTGAACTGGACAAAGAATTCACTGCTGCAGCATTGGATAAACAGGTAGAGAAGACAGAACTTCCAGACGAGGGAATCGTTCTGAATGAGCCGATGGAACCGGAAAATGCAGATTGTTCTGTTGACACGGTACCGGCGGATGTGTTGGATACGGAAGGCAGGAAAAAGGTTCGTGTTCCGGAACTGATTTCCATGACAAAAGTACTATTTGACCGGTATCGATTGCCATTGTACGCATATCTGATCCGGTGCCTGAGGAATGGAACCCTTGAAAGCCTGGTGCAGAAGAAGATTTTGAACCATACCATTAACCGTGAGGTTGCAGCGTTTCCATACGTTACATACTGGCGGATTGACCGGGAGAATTTCTATGCCGATATTGAAGTGGAACTAAAGCTGAAGACGCCATCCGGACCGTTTCGCTGGAAAGGCTGGCTGGTATGCTGGTGCAGCTTTACCCCGAAACTGTCACTCAGTATCGAATATCTGACGGGCAGCCTTACAAGAAGCCGCGAGGAATATGATCTTCTTTCAAGATATCTTGTTCCATACTCCACAAACAGCCGTGTGGATGAGATTTCGGAGAATATCTGGAAAGAATTCTGTCCGGAAGCTCTGACAGATCCATCAAAACGAAGCGCTGAGAAGCTGGCGAAACGGATGGGGCTTACGATCACTCACCGCGCTGTATATGATCACCACGGTGTTGACAGTATTCTTTTCTTTAAAGACGATCAATTATATTTAGGCGAAGACCGTTATGAGAAGGAAGAAAAAGGAAAGCAGAAGCACATCAAGTCTGATTCCGGCAAGCCCGTGATTATTCCGGCAAATACGATTGTAGTAAATTCCAACCGGATCCGGCAGGAATACTCCGGCTTTCATATTTTCCACGAATGCTATCACTACCAGGAACACTATCTCTTCTATTGTCTGCAGGAACTTGCAAGCAATGACTTCCGCCAGGTACCAACCAGGGAAGTGTTTCTGAACAAAGACGAGGAAGTGAAGGATTCGATTTATTTTCTGGAGAAGCAGGCAGACCGGGGAGCCCTGGGTCTTATGATGCCAGCAACGGATACCCGAAGGATGATTCATGATGAATGCAGCAAGGTTAAGGGATACAGCCATGCCGGTGAATTATATGACGCAGCCGGAACCGCGATGCGCAGGAAACTGTATCTTCCGGACTTCCGCATTCGGACAAGGATGATTCAACTCGGTCATCTGGATGCCAAGGGTGCTTTGAACTACGTGGAGAAGTCAAAAATAGAACCATTTGCTTTTGAACATGAAGCATGGAGCGACAGTGAGCATACCTTTATTATTGATCCCTCAAAAGTAAATGCGCTGATGTCGAGGAATAAGGAGTTCCGGGATCTGATGGATGGAGGTAGATATATATATGCTGATGGTCATGTGGTGCGGAATCTTCCGAAGTATGTACGGTGGGATGAGGAAAGGGAGCAGCGTTTACTGACGGACTGGGCAAAGGAACATGTGGATAAATGCTGTCTGCGCTTTGTCCAGCGATTCGTCCAGAAAAATGTCGGCCGGTATGTATATGGTCGGATGTACTATGATCCCGCTTACGTAAAACAGTGTGAGTTTTATCTAAGCGACCTTATCAATGAAAAGCAGATGAATCTGCCGGATGCCCAGTATGAATATGAAAAGAATTTCCCGGAAACATTTAAAGAAGCTTTCGAGACGTTGATGCATAAGAATGGTGAGACACAGGAGACCATGGCAGATAAACTCTGCACTACCCGGAGAAGTCTCCGTGAATGGCTGAAGAATCCGGAGCGAAAGATTTCCGCTGATTTCATCATTTACGTATCCCAGATGTGGAAGCTTCCGGACTTTATCAGCAGCCTGCTGCTAGAAAGCGCCGGAATCTGTTTGAACAGGAAAGATCCCAGGTGCCGGGCCTTGGAATATATCCGGACTACATTGTGGGATCAGGGGATTGATGCTGCAAATACATTTTTGACGAATAACAACATGGAAATACTGACAATATAATTTATGGAGAACAGATCCACAGCGGACCGACTGCCTGGAAACAGGCGGCCGGTCTTTTTTTATGAAATCATATTCGGAGATGGGAAGAAAATCTTCCCATAGATATTGCCTGTACAAGACGAAGAACAAGATCTTTTGTCGGACCAAAGCAATGTATAGATCATGAAATGTAAGAAACAAGAACTGTCGTTACCGGTATTGGTGTCTCTTCTAGTTCCTTTTCCATCGAAAAGATGGGAAGAATTTGGGCCTCGAAGCTTTGGCCTGACAGATATATGATGCAGTCAGATCGAAGCTAACACGATCTGACAAGGAGATACGAGATGGTCTCGGCACTCCCGTTAAAAAAAACGGGTGAGCCTGAGGCCTTATTTTAGTGCAGTCACGGAAATCCGGCAGATGGCCACCCGCAGCCAAAAGGCAGAAAGGTGGTCATTATGATGACATTACGAGAATTGATGGACAAGGTTGATGATGCGTCAAGTATTGGTAGGGTTCCGCCAGTGTCGCAAATAATCGAAACGGACAGTCCCGTTGTTGCCGCCGAGAAGATGAGAAATGATACCGACATAACTATTTATCAGAATGGATATGTGCTTTACCGGAAGGAATCCCGGGCAACAGTTTTTCCACTTCATAGATGCAGAGAGTATGTAGAAAAATCAGTCACAGAGAAAGATTTCGAGGTTCCGTTTGAAGTGTTTGCGGATCAGCCGTGGCAGATTAGAGTAGTGATAGAAGGAGAAAAACGTATTATTCACAATATAAATGCTCTCCAGAATTATTTTAAACATTGTTCTTATAATGCCTTTCTTGAAGAAGGCAGTGTTCTATCCGATGAAGGCAAGGGAGACCCGCTTCGCATACTTATTGAAGAAGAAGCACGAAATGAAGAAAACGAAGAGCTGTATTCAATTCTGGATTCATTAACAGAAAGACAGAGGTTTGTTCTGATTCAGTGTGTGGTGAATGGTCGGATGCAGATGGATGTTGCGAAGGAGCTTGGAACAAGCCGGATGAATGTAACAATAATTCTGCGTTATACATTAAATAAAGTCCGCAAGATCTATGGAGTCAAACATAATAATTTCAGACAAAACCATTTCTACCGTCCGGCTGAGTAAAAGGGTTATAAGAGCTTAGAATCTGGCAATACCTGCAGAAGTACTGATACTTTTGCAGGTTTTTAAATTTTTTTCGGCATGAGTATTTTCCTGGAGGCCCTCAAACTTTGGGGTTAGTGAAGGGGTAAAAATATCTGCTTCGGAAAGGAGGCATTGCACGATGAAGACTTAAGGAATTTGAAACCCGAAAATAACCACAGAATAACTATGAAAGGAATGGAATGAGCATGAGAAAGAAAAACTGGGCAACAAGAATGATCTCCGGTCTGCTTTCCGCAGTGATGGTAGTGTCGGCAGCGGTAACGCCTATCACAGCCCTTGCGTCAGAGGTAACCCCGGAGGAGAATTTGAAGGCGTATGTGGAATCTCTCCCGGAACTTGATCAGGTGAAAGATCTGTTGGATTCGGAAGAGATTGTTACGGCAAAGGATTATGAGGTCGATTTCGATGCAGAAATTGATCTGAAGAAGGATTTCACCAATCTGGAGATTCCGGATAAGAAAAAGGTGAACGTGAAGTTCTATGAGGCAAAGGACGCAGATAAGAAGGATTTCGCCCCGAATCAGGCGGGAACCTACAGGGCTGTTTACTATGTGGAGCCCGTGAACGAACAGCATCCATCGTACAGGATCAGCCGCAACATTACGGTAAAGGAGCCAGTGACGGAGGCGCAGACTTCCGCTGAAGGGAACGAAGGCAGTGGAGATGAAACATCCAATGAGGAATCGGAAGATACCGAGTCAGATTCGGATGAAGAAAGTTCTCCGGCTACTGAAACTGAGATATCTGAGACTGTAGTTTCGGAAACTGTGGAAGTTGAAACTGCTGAAACCGTAGTGCCGGAAACGACCATGACTAAAGAGCCAGTTCGGGAAACACCTGAAACTGAGGAGACAGAGCAGGAAGAGACAGAAACGCCTGCGGAAACAGCTGGCACTGAAGCACCCGAAATAACGGAAGAAACTGAAACACCGGAAGAAGAAACTGTTCAATCGGAAGAGGCAGAGGCGGAAGCTGCGGAGACAGAGACTGCTATTTCTGAAACCCGGGAGTCGGAAACTTCTGTGGATGAAACCCCGGAAGTTGAACCCGAAACAGAACTGACACCGGCGACTATGCCTGAATCTGTGGAAGAAACAACGGAAAGCATCTCTGAGCCTATGGCATATCCTGCCGATATCCGGGAGGTAGATGTTGATGGCGTCATCATTACCGTTGCCGCGCCGGAAGGAGCCTTTCCCGAGGGCTGGACGGTAAAGGCAAAGAGGATCTCTCAGAAAAAATCAGAGGGCATTACAGAAGCGATCGACGAGAAGTTCAATGGGAATGTAAACAAAGCTGCTTCCTATACCTTTGACATTACGATTCTGAATGCGGAAGGTGATGAGATCCAGCCTGAGAACGGAAAGAAGGTGCAGGTCAGCTTTGCCATGAAAGAGGTGGAAAGCGCCGGCAACCTGGATGTGAATGTCTATCACATCGAAGATGGGGATCAGCAGATCGACAAGCTGAAGACAAATGTCGATGAGAATACTGTAACGGTCACCACTGATGGTTTCTCTTGGTACACCGTGGAGTTTACGTACAATGATCTTCAGTATGTCATGCCGGGTGGCCAGAGTATCGCTTTATCTGACATTCTCGAAAGAGTCGGGCTGGCAGGAACGGTATCGGATGTCTCTGTCAGTGATTCGGGACTCTTCTATCCATACCAGGATAAAAACGGTGTATGGTTCATCCAGTCTGTGGAAGCATTTCATACGAAGGAATGGATGAAGGTTACTATTGACAGTATCGTTTATGAGATCACTGTGACGGATGCAACAACATTTACGCCTGACTACACCACAAAAGCGACGATTGAGAGGGAAACCTGGGTCGGTTTTGGAGATGTGGGCGACGGATCAACTGCCAGATTCCATGTGGAGTTTACCGACAGTAAAGG
Organism: Lachnospiraceae bacterium; assembly: GCA_003446335.1. The sequence goes on from DMAZ01000099.1 coordinate 9,298, forward strand.
CCGAAGCGTAAAGCAGGACGGATACTGTGTAGAGCCACACTGGTATGCAGCTGACGGGACCTACGAGAAAGTAGGTATTAAAGAACTGAAGGACAGTAAGAAGCTGGCAAAGGTTGTCTATTACGGTACAGAATCTCTATCTGGGGATGACTGTTTCTTTAAGCAGTCCGGAAATACCAAATATACAGCCAATGAACAGTTTGGAATTGTACACTGGGCCGCGGCTAAGATCTATGGAAGTGATGAATGGTCGTACTGCAGCAACAGCACCGGGAAAAAGGCGTCGGAAGCACTAATAGACTACGCGGAATCCATGCCGTCTATTCCCGATGCAGAGATATCGTTTTCAAAAGAAAGCGTGACAGCAATGGTTCCATCCGGTGCTGATTATCAGAAGACACCTTCTATCACATTTAAGGCAGACACAGGAAACAGCATTACGATTACTCTGCCGAAATATGTGACCTATCACGATGAAACCAATGGCAAGGAATCGGCGCAGTCGACCGGTTCCACTAAGGTGACGATTGAAGCAGGTACTAAGTTTTACTTCACTGCCCCGCTGAAATACAGTGGTTCCATGGATGACAAATGGACGGTCAATGCTAAAGGAACCTATACCAAGGACCTCCAGGCATATCTGCTGGATCCCGGCAATGAAAGACAGCCGGTGGCGGTCGTTGAGACATTCAAGGGTGATAGAACGGCTTCCTTTACAGTGGAATGGCTGAAGACAGCAAAACTTACAGTGGTGAAGACCGATGCAGCAGGGAAGAGAAAGCTTTCCGGCGCAGTGTTCGGGGTATTTTCTGATAAAGCCTGCACGGAACTGCTGGTAAAGATGCCCGCGACGGATGTGAACGGATCTTCTACTGTGGAGCTGGAAACGAGCGGTACTGTCTATCTGAAGGAGCTGACTCCGCCCAAGGGATACAGGATCAGTGTTACTTCGGAAGGGGTAACAGTCTCTGCAGGAGAAACAACCACAAAGACTGTTCCGAATGAGGAAATCAAAGGTGAACTGAAGGTATACAAACAGGGCCAGGTCCTGACCGGAGCAGCCTCTGATGCAAACGGTACGACTTTTAAGTATGAGACAGCGAAGCTGGCAGGTGCCACTTACAGTGTAACTGCTGGTGCGGATATCACGGATGCCGCCGGAACTGTTGTCTATAAAAAAGGAGCCGCTGTGGCAACTCTGAAGACGAACGCAAACGGCGAAGCAACTCTTTCCAATCTGCCGCTTGGCACCTATGCCATTACAGAAACCAGCGCTCCGGTAAATCACGTGAACAAGGGCGAAAGCAAGACAGTAACCCTGAAAGAAGGCAGCACCAGTGCGGAAGCTGTTGTCGGTACTGCGACATTCAATAATGACCGACAGAAGGTGGAAGTCAATGCGCTGAAGCAGGACAAACTGACCCAGACGCCGGTTGGCGGGGCGGTTTACGGTCTGTATGCTGATGCCGAGATCAAAAATAATGCCGGTACGGTCATCGTGAAAAAGGATGCGCTGATCGGGAAAGTGACCACCGGGATGGACGGAAAAGCTAAATTTACCGCGGATCTTCCCCTTGGAAACAAGTTCTATGTAAAAGAGCTGACCGCGCCGAAGGGATATAAGCTGAATGGCAGTGATACCTATCGATTTACCACAGCCTATACCAATGACAAGCAGGTTTCCATCTCCTTCTCTCATACGTTTGAGAACGAGGAGATCCGCGGAAAGCTGACGATCTTCAAGGAAGGCGAAGTGCTGGTCGGCGCGGATGTGACGGATGCCGGCACAACCTTTAAGTATGAGGTCCGGAAGCAGAAAGGCGCGACGTTTGCGGTGTACGCAGGAGCAGAGATCAAATCTGCTGGCGGAAAGATCATCTATAAAAAGGGCGATCTGGTAAAGGACGGCCTGGTGACCGGTGATGACGGCAGTGTTTCCCTCGACAACCTGTTTCTCGGAACTTATACCGTGAAGGAAACAGGAGCTCCGAAGAACTTTGTCCTGAACGGTGAGAGCAAGGACGTTACCCTGTCTCTCGCGAATCTGTCCGGGGAAGTGGTCCTTGGCAGCGTCACGATCAAAAACAATCGCCAGAAGGCAAAGGTGACGGTCGTGAAGAAGGATGATACCACAAACAATCCGCTGCCTGGCGGAATCTACGGGCTCTATGCCGGTGCAGACATCAAGGCTGCGGACGGTAAGGTGGTTGTAAAGAAAGATACCTTCATCGAGAAGATCACAACCGTGAGCGACGGCAGCGCCATGTTCAAAGCGGACCTGCCCCTGAACAACAGCTACTACGTGAAGGAATTGCAGGCTCCGAAAAATTATTTCCGGAACGAGAACGATGTCTATTCGTTTACATTCTCATACACCAATGAGAAGCAGGCGGAAGTGGCATTCTCCCATACATTTAAGAATGAGCGTGTGGATGCCAGGATCGATCTGATCAAGGTGGATGCGGAGACCGGGGAACCCCAGGGTGATGCGAAGCTCGGCAAAGCGACCTATGGCCTGTATGCAAGGGAGAACATCGTTCATCCTGACGGGAAGACCGGTGTCCTCTTTAAAGCGGGTGCCCAGGTGGCAACCCTGACAACGGATGATGACGGCAAGGCCTATATCTCCGACCTGTATCTCGGAAAGTATTTCATTAAAGAGCTGATCCCGTCCGAAGGCTATCTGCTGGATGAGAAGGAATATGATCTGGATTGTGCTTACGAGGGTGACCTGGTGAAGACCGTGAAGAGGACCACAACTTCGAAGGAGCAGGTAATCAAGCAGCCGTTCCAGGTGATCAAGGCCGCCAACAACGGAAAGACCGATGCGGATCTGCTGAAAGGTGTGGGCTTCTCGGCCTACCTGATCAGTTCCCTGACTGTGAAGACAGATGGCAGTTATGATTTTTCGAAAGCTAAGCCGATTGTCCTGACGGAGGACGGAAAGACGGAAATGTTCACGGATGAAAAGGGCTATGCAGTATCCATTCCGATCCCCTACGGAAAGTATATCGTCCGTGAAACGACAACGCCTCATAACTACACTCCGGTTGATGATTTCAAGGTGACGATCTCCGAGAACCATCCGAAGGAGCCACAGCAGTGGCGTGTCCTGCTGGATG
>DMAZ01000231.1 GCA_003446335.1 Lachnospiraceae bacterium
CCCGACGCTCCGTATGCTTCCGGCGCAGCCTCTGCCAAACTTACAGAAGCAGCTGTCAGTGCCGTACAGATCAACAGACTGAGCAGGATTCTTTTTATCTTCATATTCGTTTGCTACCCCCCTTATCCCAATTGTTTCCTCTTATGAGCGAATTGCCGTTCTCCCCGGTCGTTTTATGAAAGTCTCCCCGTTATTATAAATCGTAGGCGTAAAGACTCACATAGGGAAGGTCATCATCGAACAGACCGCCGATAAAAAGGCAATTGTTCTCCGCGTCAAGAAGCTCCCCGCTTCCGCCCTCATCAAATCCCTTCGCCATCATCTCATCCATCAGGTCACTCCACCCGTTATCTCCGGACGGCCTTATGGGATAGATCCCGTAAATTGAGTACGGCGTATTCTCCCCGCGTACCTTAATATAGTCACATACGAACTCCCCGTTTCTCATTACGAACGCGAACCACAGCGAATCATTCCCATAAGCAGGGTGTTCCTCTCCGCCCTCCAGCTGTGTGAACTCCGGAAACGCCTTCAGGATGTCCCCAAGAGATTTGCGGATATACGGCGCGAGGTCATTGGAAGCCGTCATATCCGACGGTCTGGGCTCTCCGCTGAAATTGGTCTGCGGCGCATTATTGTCTGTATACGTTTCGGCCTGCGCCGTCTGACTGCCTGCGCCTTGGGATGAGCTCCCTCCCCCTGAGGACGAGCTTCCCCGAGCTGAACCCCCGCATGCACTAAGACTCAGTGTCAGGATCGTCAGAGCCACCGTTAAAAAGTTTGCTTTTCTTTTCATCATGTACGTCTCCTTCTTTCACTTTTTTTACTGCAAATCGCATCAGATTCCGGATTTCGCACACAAGGAACGATATGCCCAGAATCTGCAATACATTCATGATCAGAATCACCGGCCCCAGATACTCGTACGCGAGGTCAAGCGAGTTCCAGGCGCAGAACCATAGAATACCAAATGTATATACAAGTGCACAGCTCCCCGCCCCCACCGACACGAGCATAATCGGCACCCGGTCGAAATTTTTTCTGAAAAGACCGATCAGCATGCCCAGCCCGAACAGGAGGAATCCTGCAAATGCCGCCCCCGTCAGAGGCACTCCGACCGCTGCGTAAACGGCTGTCACCTTCTCAGCCAGTGCGATCGGAAGGGCAAATTCGCCGGCATTTGACCCGTCAGAAAAAACATACGGGCTCTTCACGATGTCCGCCATCATCTGAATATTTTCCTCCGGACCGGTGGAAGGTGCCGCCTCCGTGACGTTATTGGAATAGTGAAGCATCCTCGACAGGATCCGCCGCATGCCGCCCGGGAAATATTCAGCGATTTCCTTCCGTGTCATCCCTCTTCCGCCGGAGGAGATATAAATGGACTCCGTATCCTTCGGCAGAGTCCCGTTCTCAAATGCCGCCGTAAGCTCCTCATGAATCTTCTTATAATGCTCATTTACGGCGGCACCGCCCTTTTTATAGAGGCCGTTGAATTCGAAGGCCTCCCTGAGGGCCCAGTAAATATTGTCGCCGTGCATCTCCCCGTCTTCGCCGACCGCCCAGGAGCCCAGATACATATAATCAATATAAAATTTGGCCTCCGCGAGAGTCGGGCTGACTTCAAACGCCTTTTCGAGCCCGGACCTTCGGAGCCAGATGATCAGAGGCTGTTCTCCGTCATCGATGTGATACAGATCACTGATCACCTTGCTGTAGTAGGTGTCATTCCTGTCTGTCACGGCAAATTCACCGTAATAGTGCCGGTTGACAGCCCGGACGGCATAGGAAGATATGCCCAGGCAGACCAGCGGGAACATAATCGCAGCCACACAGACCGCTTTCCGTGCCCTGCCGGCGGTGCCTGCAGCCCCTGTGCCGCCTGAAAAATCTGCGCTGCCGGAGCCGTCTGTGCCGCCTGAAAGTTCTGCGCTGCCGGAGCCGTCTGTGCCGCCTGAATTGACCCTGCTCTCCGTTCCCCCTTCTTGATCTCCGAAAAACAGTACAAGGAGAGAAATCAAAAGCCCGCATACGACGAATGGCATGAGCCAGATCCCATCCTCCTTCGTGAACCAGAACCACACGAGAGAAACAGCGGACATAAGAGACCAGAACAGCGTCCGAAGCAAATGCTGCTTTCGGAGAATCGTGCCGAAAAGTCCCGTAACGGAGGCGATCAAAAGGAATGTCATCATCACAAGGAACCCTACACGGTACGTTTTCTGGATCGAATCCGTGTTGAGCATGATCGGTGTGAACAGTATAAATATATACATTGCGAAGATCACACGGATATTCGGATACAGCTTGTAGAAAGCCGTGCAGAAGAGAAACAGACAGAAGCAGAAAAGGACCGTACTCCCGACCGTATGCGGAATGTTCAATTTTGAGAGTATTGCCGCATAAACAGAATAGCCTGCCACCTTGGTCAGCGTCGCGCCGCGGAAGGCTCCGAGCCATTCCCCTTTCAGCAGGCTGTCCGCATAACGCATCATGAGCACGTCATCCGCCGCGTAATCTCCTTTCAGGATCATCGGGATCCTGCATCCGATATAGATCCGCAAGGCGGTAAGCACAGCGCCCGCTGCAATAATAAGGAGAAGCGGGAGCTTATGCGGGCCCCCACTGTTTCCGTCTCTTTCCTTCATGCCTGCCATCTTCTACCTTCTACCTTCTACCTTC